>JAKQII010000261.1 GCA_029557535.1 Acidobacteriota bacterium | reverse complement strand
TCTAATTGTTGGTCCGTTGGACCGAAGTTCACTCGCGGCGAATTTCAGAATCTGCAATTCGAGAGCCCGGAGCGATCATTAGATTTCCTCTATATCGAATATGAGAAGCGCAACATTGAGGGGTTTTTTGGAAAAGTGTCGATGGATCGAAGCCTTGTTGTTCCAAATGGCGAAAAGTCGGTTCTGAGCGAGTGAGTTCGACGATTTGCGTGAGTGTAAAAGAAGTGGCCGAAAGTGTTTGGACTGACTCTCTAACATTTCACCCGGACGGCTCGCGCATCCGCGACTCTTTAGTTGCGTAGCCCGGTCTTCATGAGGGAAAAAGCGAATATGAAACAATCGACCCGCCTCATTTCGAGACTGATCAGTGTTCTTGCCCTCGTTTGCGCGGCCCTCGGTTGCACGATGGTACGCTTAGAACCAGATGCTCCGATATCGGAAGTGCGCAGCGTCGAAGGTCGTGGGAAGGTGACGGTCAGGTCCGGGCCGGATGCGATCCACGCCGAACTCGAAGAGGGTTTTCATTTCAATGCGCAGGCGCCGAACCGCGCCCATGTCGGTGGGTCGGTGGTGAATCCATCGGTATTGCGGGGCCGTATCGCCGAGTTCAGTGCGTTGCCGTCAGGCTATGTCGCCGCCCGTCTCCACCTCTTCGTCTGCGACGATGCCGTCACGTTCTGCGAGCCGCGGTTGGTGGAAATCAATGGATCGGCCGCCTCTTCGACCGTTCCCTCGGGCTTGGTTGCCAAGATCGGGGCGGGGCGTCCGAATAAACATGGTTTCATCGAAGACGACCTGGAAGGCGCTCTTGCGCTGGCGAGGAGGGAGGGGAAACTGCTGCTTGTCGATTTCGCCGCCCGTTGGTGCCCCGGTTGCATCAGGTACGAGTCCGAGACGTTCGGTGCAGCGAGGTTTAAAACGCTTACGCGTGAGTTCGTCAAAGTGAAGTTCGACCTCGATCGATTCGAAAATTCGGTTCTCGCCGAAAAATTCGCGGTTAAAGCGATCCCGACTTTGATGGTGATGACCGCCGATCAGGAGGAAGTCGCTCGTTTGATGGACTATCAACCGTTCCAGGTGCTTGCGCCTTTTCTCGAGGACACGCGGAAGTATCCAACGCCTCTAGCGGCGCTTATGGCCGGCGCTCGCTCGGACGACATGAGAGCGAACCTGCGGGTTGGTCAACGGCTGGTGGCCGCCGGGCGTTTCGAGGAAAGCCTTGGATTCCTTACTCGCGTGCAGCCGCCACCGTCGGAACTTTGGACGGCCCGCGTCGGCCTTGCAGAGAGAGGGAGGTCTGTTGATCAAACGCATTTGCCTGAATTCCGGCGGGTTTTACGGGATGCGATCTCAGCTGAACCGCGCAGTGTGCGGTCATTGTCGTGGCGCACGCTTTTAATCACCGACTCAGACGACAAGCTGGAGATTCAGAGGGTGCTCGATGAGGGGCTCGCTCTGGCTGCGGACCTATTGGCGGATTCAAAGCTGCTGCGCGCTGCTGTTCGACCGGAGCACGCTGGTGAGTTCAACGGTTATGAGCCCCTGCTCGTGGCCTTGTCCAGAGCGGATCTAGTGGAGGCCGCGCGCGTTTCGTC
>JAKQII010000260.1 GCA_029557535.1 Acidobacteriota bacterium | reverse complement strand
CTTTGCGGTTGTTTTCATTTGTTTTCTCCTTCTTCTTTCGTTTTTCAGTTAAGGCTCTTGAGCCAGTTGATGATTTCCTGCTTCTGTTCGTCGTTGAGCTTGTGTTCGTACGACGGCATCTTTGCGCTCAGCCCGAACGATCCAGGATCGTTGATGATCCCGAGC
Source organism: Acidobacteriota bacterium (assembly GCA_029557535.1). GTDB lineage: Bacteria > Acidobacteriota > Blastocatellia > Pyrinomonadales > Pyrinomonadaceae > JAFDVJ01. The sequence goes on along the minus strand of JAKQII010000260.1, from coordinate 7,936 downwards.
AGATCCTCGTCGCTGCGTCGTTCATCCTCGCGCGTCGTCAGCCCGTGGAGTTCGGGGTACGCGCCCTTGCCCTCGCCGTTCGGTCCGTGACATTTCGCGCAGCTCGAAACATAGGTCGCGGGCACCGCGACGGGAACGGCGCTGTTGACGACCGGGTCCGACTTTGGCGATTCCTTTCCGGGTTCCTTGCCGAGTCTCACGACCTTCGGTTTGAACTGCGCGGCGCGGAACGCTTCCTCGTCCTTTTCCTGTTTGGCGAGCTGCGCCGAGGTCTTCGGATCGACGGTGTCCTGGAGATAGGCGGCCGCGGTCAGGGATCCGACGCCGACGATCGCTCCGACGAACACGACGGAAGTGGCGATGACGGCCGACATCTTTGCTTTCAGCACGACGGGAAGCGCTGCCAGAAGGCCGAAGACGACGGCCGGCGCGCCGAATGCGAGGACCGCGGCGAACGTGCCGTCTGTGTACTTCTGCATCTCGAAAAGCCAGAGAAACTGCGGTCCGGGTCGGGGAAGAAAGGTCGCGGCGTCCGTGCCGGGAACGGCGAGCGGAGCCGGATATGCGGACGAGAACCAGGCGAGAGCGGCGAAGACGATCGCGATAACGACCGCGTTTCGCACCGTTTGATCGCGGCGCCAGCCACGTCCGGTCAGGTAAACGCCGGATCCGCCGCGGCCCGTCCCGAAGACGAACAACCGGAGACATACCGCAAACGCGATCAGCGTCGGGACGATCAGCACATGAAGTCCGTAGAACCGGGAAAGCGTCATCGTCGAGATGGTTTCGCCATTGCGCAGCCAGTTTCCGAGGTACTTGCCGACGAGCGGCGCGTTCCCCGCGAGCGTGACGGCGATATTCACGCCGTTCAGCGACCGCGCGTCCCACGGCAGCGCATAGCCGGTCGCGCCGGCGGCGAGAACGAGTCCGAGAATGACGATCGCGAAGGTCCACGCCGTGCGGTTCGAACGGAAGGATCCGCGGACGATCATCTGCGCGATGTGCGCGACGAGCGCGATTGGCAGCATCACCGACGAGTGATAATGTAGCGACCTGATCCACGTGCCGCCGTTCGTCGCCTGTTCGATGAACGCGACCGTCGTGAACGCGCTGTCCGCCGACGGCACGTAGCTGAAGGCAAGCAAAATTCCGGTGACAGCCTGCAGCGCGATCAGAAAAGCGACCACGCCGGCGGTCGTCCGGAGCCACGCGCGGATCCCGGTGTCGGGCGTGTCGAAAAGGCGTTCGACGATGGCGTCGAACTGAGTGCTGCCGCCGACCCAGCGGCGCAGCGCGAATTCGTTTGTTCTGATCTCAGCAGCCATGATTCGTTAGACCTTCACCTGGAGTTCGCCGTCGGCAACGCGTGTTTCGAGTTCCGTCAGATCGGTGGTCGACGGTCCGCTCAGTTTTGATCCGCAGTCGCTGAAATAGCTGTCGTGGCACGGGCAGAGAAAATTCTTGGTTTCCGCGTCCCAAACCACGGGGCAGCCCTCGTGCGGGCAGACCGACGAAAGGACCTTGTTGTCGTGTTTCGGAAGGACGAACACGGTCGCGTCCTCGATCGATTTCGTCCAGCCGGCGTTGCGCTCGACCGCAACGACGCGTTCGATCGGATCATCGCCCGTCAGTTCCTTGACCATCCCGAGACTGAGCCAGCCGCCGCCGGCTGCGGCTTCGGTGCTTTCCGCCGCCGCGGCCGCCGGTTCGAGAAATTTCTTCGCCGCGCCGCCGACCGACGCGGCGATCACGCCGAATACCGCGAGCGGGATCAACGAAAGGAATCTGCGCCTGTCTTTTTCAATGACCTCGATTTCTTCGACACTTCGAGCGCTCGATTTTGCATCGCCAAATAGCATTTGATTTGTCCTCGAATAGCTTTTTAGTTCTTTGATTAAGGGGAGTTACCAGGGGAAGTTATGAGAGTAAGTCGCGGGGGAAGGGAGAAAAATACAACTGGTGTAAAAAAAGTTTAAAACGAACTGGACCCCGCAAACTTGAACGCTTCACTCCCCCGAATAGAAACGTTGCTTGCAGGGCCCAAGGCTGAAATGGATTCCGGATATTCCAGATTCCAGATCTCAACTGTTACTTCAAATCCATGTGACGACCGTAGCTTCAGTTGTCCAAGGTCAGCGGCATGTCCTTGATCTCGATCGTCACTCCGTCAATGTCGAACTTCAGGTCGTAAACTCCGCATTCGACCCGCGGCAGCGCGAATTCGCAGTCCGCGTCGAGCGCCACGCGGTGCGTTGCGGTTCGTCCGATCAGTTCCGCAGTGCCGCCGGTACAGTCGGGGAAGACCTGCCCGTCAACGTTGCACTTTTCGCCGGAGAAGTTGAGTCTAAGATCGATCTCGAAAGTGCCGGCTCGATAGAGCAACTGCCGCAGATCCGACATTACGAACCGTTCGTTCAGTGCAAAGTTCCAATCGTCGAACACGAGGTTCGCCAGCAGACTGATCTTCGCCGCGGTCTTGGGGGCGACCTTTTTCCGGCGGTAGATGTTCAATAAAAGCGCCGTGGTCGCCTGCGGCACGGTCTCAAGCTCACCGGTTTCAGCGAACCGGAAGAACTGCGCCAGCTTCGTCACTTCAGATCGACAGCTCGCGCAAACACTCAGATGGCCGGCGACCTGCGGCCGGTCGGCGTCCGGAAGCGAACCTTCCGCGTAACCGACGAGTGTTTCAAAATCAGCGTGTTTCATAACGTTCTCCGAACCAATTTCGGGTCTCATTTACTAAGTCATTTTGACCGAATGAAAAATACATCGTCCCGAAAGTTCGCGAGCGATTTCTTTTCGGAATTACCGGATCAGCTTCAACAGCTTTTGCAAACACCGCGCACGCGTCGGGCCGATCCCGCCGATCGGAATCTCCAAATGCGTCGAGATGTCGGCATACGAATATGCGTCGTCGGACAGATAGAGCATTGTCAGCAATCGACGGCAACGATCTTCGAGCTTCGCCATCGCCTTTTCCAACTGCAGTTCGGCTTCGAGCCGCACGAGCTGAGCGTCGGCCAATGGCTCGTCATCGGGAATCTGAAGCGCAACCGCGTCTCGGTCGTCATCATCGATCGAGACCGGGCGTCCGCGCGTTTCGCGCTGGATCAGTTGGATCGTTTTGTGCCGCGCGGTCGTCATCAACCAGGCACGCAGGAACTCGGGCTTTTCGAGCGTGTCGAGCTTGACGTACAGAGTCGTGAAGACGTCCTGAATGACGTCCGACGCGAGATCCCGTCCAAGTCCCGCGCGGCGCGGGATCGAGTACAACAGATTCTGATGCTTATGGACGAGCTCGTCCCAAGCGGACTCATCGCCGCCGCGGCAGGCTCTGATCAGCTCGTCGTCGGTTCGCTGCATTTTTCGTCGAGATGGCTGGCTTCCGCGAAAAAACGCCAACGGAACACAGGCTGCGTTCTATGGATTCATCGTTACCGCGCGAAGGGCGTCGACACGGCGCCGCTCTCCCGCTCCGTTGATCGGAACCGCGGAATGTTTGATCTGGTCATAAACGGCGCTCGCTTTCATGGTCGGATAGCGCGCGCGCACGAGAGCCGCGATGCCTGAGACGATCGGCGCCGACATCGAGGTGCCGCGCCAGTTTGCGTATCTTCCGCCCGGCACCGAACTGACTATTCCGTCGCCCGGGGCGACGATCTCAACCCATTCGCCGCGCGTCGAGAAGGTGGCGAGGCTGTCGGACTGAGTCGTTGCGCCGACCGCGATCAGTCCCGGCACGTCATCTTCGGCGGCGGGATAGATGCGCGTCGTCGCATTGCCGGTGTTACCGCCGGCGGCGACGATAACGATCCCGGGATGGTGGATGTTGGGAAAATCATCGTCGTCGGGAGTCGTGCCGTCGCTTGTTTCCGCGGCCACGAGACGCCTGATCAAGGTCGTCGTCTGATTCGTGCCGAGGCTCAGGTTGATAACATCGACGGCGCAGTCGTTATCGCCGTCGTTGTCGGGATCGGCCGCAAAGTAGAGTCCCTGCGCCAGTCTCCAAAGCGTCCCGACACCTTCCGAGTCAAGTATGCGGATCGGCATGATCTTGGCGTCCGGTGCGACCATTGCGATGATCCCGGCGACGTGGGTTCCGTGCCCGAACGCTCCCTGACGCGGAGTTCCGACCTCCGACGGATCGTTGTCATTGTCGACGAAGTCATAACCCGGCACCAAGCGGTTGGCGAACAGAGGGTGCATCGGATCGATCCCGGTGTCGATGACGGCGACCGTCTTCCCGGCGCCGCGCGTAAATCTCAAGGCCGGTTCGAGATTGATCTTGCTCCGCATCCACTGCACGGAATAACCCTTGACGCTGCTCCCGATGCTCCACGAGATGCCGATGCTCCATGAGATTCCCTGATTCCAGGGGAACGATCCGTTGATCGGAGCCGAAAAGAGATAGTTTGGTTCAGCGAACTCGACACGAAGTTTTGTGTCGAGGCGGAGTCTTGAGACGACCGCGGGAACCGGTGTTCCGTCCGTGATTCGAAGTCTGTAGATCGGGCGCGACGCAAACTGCGAGATCGGCGCGGCGTCCAACCCGTACTGCGAGGCGATCGCCGAAAGATCCGAATCACTTCTCAGCTTGACGATTACTTCGTTCGGAACGTACCGCTCGTTCGCGCCTTGTGTGTCGGTCTGCGCACCGGCCGTCGTGGCGAACACGGCAAGCAACAGCGCCCAAAGCATTCCAAGAACGAATTGACCTTTCATTTACATTGACCCCCAAGTCACGACCAGACGGAAGAGAACAAAACATCCCCGTAACCTAAGTCAGCCTCGCGGCAATAAAAATACAACTTTGTGAAAATAATCGCCTCTCAGCGACCGACGACGACGAACGGGGACCAAAAATACGGATGGGGGTGTTGCTTCAACAGGCAGGTCTGTGCGATTTGAAGCGATTCGCTCGCCGAACGTCCCTTTAGGATTTCACAATAGAAGGTCTTCATCAACTCTTTTGTTGAGCGGTCGTTGACGTTCCAGAGACTCATCAGAAGCGTCGTCGCGCCCGCCGAGAGAAATCCTTGGGTCAATCCGATCAGTTCTTCTCCCGAAACAACCCTGTTCAGACCGGTTTCGCACGCGCTCAGGACGACCATCTTGCCATCAAGTCTCAAACGTCCGACATCGCGGACGGTCAAATTGCCGCCATGCAGCGCGAGCGCCGAAAACGACGGATTGTCGGGTCGGAACGTGCCGTGACAGGCTAGATGCACGACCTGACATGCGTCGAGATGCCGTTCGAGGTTGCCGACGGAAGCTTTTTTATCGACGAGTTTTACCGCCGACGGAAACATTCCGGCGATCTCGCTGATCTCGTCGGCGACGAGCGGCGTCGTTTTCGAAGTGACGCCGGCGAGAACGATCGATTGCGGCGCCGCGAGTGCCCCGCCGTTCGTGTTAAGCAGAACGCCCGCGCTCGGCGTGACCGAGACCGCCCATTTATCAACAACGTATCGCGTTCCATCGTGGAGCGACTGGAACGGAAGGTAATGCAGCGACCCGGCCGGCGCGACGATCACCGGTCCGTTGCCGATGACAGGTTCAAATGGACGGAGCAGCGCTTCGTAAAGCCGGTGCGAGTGCCGCCGCAGACGCGCCGCCGAGGCTTCGAGGCTCGTCTTCGACAGATGTCCTTCGAGCCGCGCGGTCTTCGCTTGGAGCAGCAAACGCTGAACTTCGTCGGCGACCCATCGCTCGTTTGCCAGCGACGCGACAAACTCGATGCTCGATCGCCCAATGACGAAAGCGCCCAACTGTCCGTCAAGAACCGTGTACTCGATCAGCGTTGCGTCGCCAAGGAGTTCACGGACTGTTTCCGGTACCCGAACGCCACGTGTAACACCGGCACGCGTTCCCGAACCGCGGCGGCGTGAGAGTTCCGCGAACTCCGCTTCGAGCACGCGCGCCTGCTTTCGAAGTTCGCGTGCGTGGTTGTCCGACATCGCGGCTTCATCGTCCCGATTGAGACGGCTGTAGTACCAATTCAGTTCGGCGCGAAGTTCGATCAGTCGCGGATCGCCGTTCGCCGTTCCATCGTTTGTGCCGATCGATTCAAGCAGCGTCTTCGAACGCGAACGCTCGTGCCACCTGAACGCGCCTTCGACGTCGCCCGCCGCGAGACGGAGTTTGACGAGTTCGTCGTACGGTTCCAGCTTGTCCTTCAGAAAGGAAATGCGGAACTCCTCGGAGGCGAGCGCCGCCCGCGATTCTTCCGCCATCGCGATCGCGTCTTCCAACAGTTTCTCATCGCGGTTGATCCGGCCGAGCGTCGCGAGCGACATGAACTCGGCCTGAAGCGAGTTCCCGCGAGCGCTCTCATGCGAACTTCGCAGGATCGCATCGGCCGTCGACAGATCGCCTTTCGCCGCTGCTATCTCGCCGCGCAAGATATCTGCGAGGATCTCGTTTCTCCTGCTGTTTCCTGATCGGAAGGTCCGGCCCGCTTTGGTCGCCTCGCTCCAGGCCGCGTCGAGGTCCGCCTGTTGGAAAAGTCCGAACGCCCTGGTCAACTTCAGTTCTGCGGCTGCGATCGGATTTCCCTCAGCCATGAACAACCGCTCCGATTCGGCGAGCATCGGTCCGGCGGAATCCTCTTCGCCCGTCGCGAGCAGCGCGCGTGCATGATTGCGCAGGTTCCTCGCGAGTTCGGCTTGCATTCCGAGCGCCGCGAACCGCTTTTCGGTCTGTTTGTAGAGCCCGATCGCTTCCGGGATGAGATTGAGCTCGAGGTAAAGGTCCGCAATCTCAAGTTCCGTGGTCACGGCATGGGTGGCCATGCCGAGTGATTCGTAAATGCCTCGCGCCTTTTCAAGATGGCTGAACGCGCGATCGTAGTTTCCCTGAAAGAGCTGAAGTTTGCTGACGCTGGCTTCGATGTCGGCCTCGATCGCGGTCAGCCCATGTTTCCGGGCGCGTCGAAGGCCGCGGCGATAGATGCGTTCGGCCTCGGCAAATTCGTTCTGTGCCGCCTTCGCAAATGCGAGGTTGTTCTCGAGCATCGCCGCCTGAGCCTGATCGCCGAGCTTTTCGAACCGGCGGAACGCAGCCCGCAGAAATGGTTCCGATTCGGCGTACAGGTCGCGGCGCAGATAGAGGTTGCCGATATTGTGTTCGACCTTGGCGGCCGAAAAGAGGTCATTCGCGGCGATCAGTTCGGCGCGTGCGCGGATCCCGCAGTCGATCGCCTCGCCGTACCGTCCAAGCAGCGCCAGTGCGTACAGTTTGCTGATCTGCGTGTTCGCCGCGGCGTGCCTGTTTCCGGATCGCAGGAACGCGGCTTCGGATTCGTCGATCGAAGCGAGCGCCTCGATCAGGTTCGAGTCGACGAGATGTTCGATCGCCGAGGCCCAGTGAAAGTGTCCCGCAACCTCGGAATCGTCCGACAGTCCGCGCAGATCGCGAAGCGCTGCGACAGCGCCGGACACCTTTCGCGGCTCGCTCGTCCAGGCCTTGTAGCAGAACTCCTGAAGAGCCGAAGCCAGCGCCGCGTCGCAAAGATCCGGGTGCTTCGAAAGCAACCGCATGCGCTCCCTCGGATCACCAACGGCCAGTTTTTCAGAGAGTTCACGACGATTCATCGGTTCGAATTTCATTATCCGTACATCGCCGTGAATGAACAAACGGGATGATGTTGCGCGGTCACCCGATTGCGCCTATAGTCGGCGGTGAATCCAAACAAAAAAGGAGCGATTTTGAAATGAAACGAGTACTTTGCATGGTCGCGATCTGTTTCGGCGCGGTGATTTCAACGTCGGCGCAGGACAAGGACGTGGTCTCGACGCGCGAGATGGAACGCATCAACTGGATGGAGTTCAAGGAGACGGTACCGTCGAAGATCGACACGGTGTTGCTGCCGACGGGAACGCTGGAGCCGCATGGAGTGATCAACAACGGCGCTGACAACACGGCGCCGACGGCGATG
>JAKQII010000245.1 GCA_029557535.1 Acidobacteriota bacterium | reverse complement strand
CACCAATGCTCCGTGTGATGGGTAGTCGATTATGGAATACGTCAGAGAATCCCCGTCCACATCCGAGCCGGACAACGTGAACACCAAATCCTGATCCTCATTTGTGGTGACGGATTGTGAATTTGCCGTCGGGGCGTCATTTACGGCATCCACGGTGACATTCACTGTGGCCGTGTTATTGTTCCCCTGGCCGTCCCCGATTGTGTACGTGAAAGAATCGGTCCCATGATAGTTGGCCGCCGGGGTGTAGGTCACTGTAGTGGCGGTAAAGGTAACATTTCCATGGGCTCCCTGTGTCACTCCGGTAACGGTCAATGGATCCATTTCCGGGTCGGTATCGTTCGTCAGGACCGATACCGTTACCGCGGTGTCTTCCGCGGCTGAAGCCGTATCGTTTACCGCGTCCGGCGGCTGATTGAAGTTGATCGTCTTGGTTGCCGAATTGCTCGTGCCGCCGTCCCCATCGCTGACCAGATAACGTACGATACGAGGCTGATTCACCGGTGTTGCCGATACGTCCTCGAACGTGATCTGACGAATCAGCGCCTGCGCAGCCGACTGCGTAGCGCTGCCACTGGTGAATGTGATCACCAACGGCGTTGAGCCGTTCGATCCGCCCGCCACCGTCCCGATCACGGTTCCACCATACTTGACATTTGCACCAGTTACATTGATCTGCCCCGCGTTATCTCCCTGCTTTCCCACCCCCAAACGATCGTCCGCCGTGCTTCCGGACGTAAAATCGACCGTCATATTGCCCGCATTGAAGTCCGCACTATCCGCATCGAATACAGTTCCGGTTGCATCAATTACAATCACGGAACCGCTCGGATATACCGTTGAAGGTTCGCTCAGTGTAATGACCGGCCCATCGTTGGTTCCGGTAATTGTAACCGTGATACTGCCCGTTCCCTGCAAAGCACCTCCCGAACCTTGTGTACCTGTGTTGCCGTCATTGATTGTGTAATTGATCGTAACGTTTGCCGGGGGATTGTCGCTGGTGTTGCTGTATGCGATGCTCTGGAGTACTTCATCCGCTCTTGCGGACGTCGCGCTGCCGTTGAATGTCAGCAACAAGACACCCCCGCTGTTCGTGTTGACTGTTCCGACGTTGGTCCCACTCAAGGTCAGGTTCCCGCCCTGCGTCAGGGCCGCCAGATTACCGCTTCCGCTGAACGCATCGTTTGCGTTCGCGCCCCCGTTTCGTTCCAGCCTCAACGTTGCGCCATTGTAGTTGTTCAGAGAATCCATCTCCGGGTCGGACACGGTTGCGTTGCCGTCAAGCACTACCGCCGAACCGTCTTCGGTAAATCCGGGCGTGTTGTCCAATGCCGCGAAAGCGGGCGCATCGTTTGCCCAAGCAATGCTGATTGTGGCTGTCGATTGCGGGCCGGCGTTCGCCGATGGATCGGTCGCCTCGAAGATAATCGTTCGGGCGGTCTGATTCGGCGCATTGCTTGTGTTGTTGTATCTGCCCTCTTCGAATAGAATAACGTAATTCGCAAACGCGGAACTTCCGCTCAGATCGATTTGCGTCGGAGAGATGTAGTTAATGGTAATTCCATTCACCACGTCGCCGTTACTTCGACCTGTCAAGACAATACTCTCGGACCCTCCGTCGAGGGCGTTTGTCAGCCGGATTCGCGCGGAGATCAGGTTGGTGTCGTCCAGGTCGACAACGGAGGTGTCGGTATCGGACACGGGCACAGCACCGCCATCTTCCGTAAATGTCCCGTTATAGTCATATCCCACTGCTCCCGAACTGTCATTCGCATCGAGTTCCACAATCGGCGCAAACTGGACACTAATCGTTGCCTGCGCAATGTTGGAATTCGCCAGTCCGTCATTGACATACACAGAAACGACCCGGTTCCCGGTTGTGACGGAACCCAAATCGGAACTATTATTGTATTCAATGGACTGAATGGCCGTGATGTAGTCGGCGATTGGGGCGGAGCCGGACAAATCAATCCGGGTTGACGATACAAGGGTAATGGTGAGACCTTCATCGATCTCTCCGCCAGCGAACACGGGAAGGACAAGGTATTCGTCTTCCCCGTCCTTTGTCCCCGACAGGATCACCGATCCCGATACCATATTGGTGTTGTCGGGATCGGTGATTGTAAGATCCGTATCCGTAACGGCTATGGAATCGCTACCGGCGGCAAATACGGTCTGGTAGTCATAACCGGCCGCACCGGATGAGTTGTCCGCATCCAGGTCGGCCAGTGGGGCATCGTTTGTCGGTGTAATGGTAACCGTTACGCTCCCGGTTCCCTGTTTCGCTCCACCGCTGCCTTGCGAGCCGCTGTTTCCATCGTTGATTGTATAGTCGATTTGAATGCTTGTTGGGGGATTATCGTTGGTGTTTCTGTATGCGATACTCTGAAGCGTCTCATCCACACGCGCACTCGTGGCGCTGGCGTTGAAAGTCAGCAGGAGTGTGCCGCCGCTGTTTGTCGTCACCGTCCCGATATTGACGGCGCTCAGCGTAATGTTTCCGCCCTGGGTCAGTGTCGAGAGGTTGCCGGTGGCGCTGAACACGTCGCCCGCATTGGCGCCCCCATTCCGCACCAGTGTCAGAGTTGCCCCGTTGTAGTTATTTGCCGCGTCCAACTCTGGATCGGAGATCGTCGCATTCGAGTCCAGAACCGTGTCTCCGGTTCCTTCCGTATGCGTTGGAGTGGCATCCAAATCTGAGAATGTGGGTGCATCATTCACGCCACTCAAGGTCACGGTGATACTTCCGGTGCCTTGTTTTGCACCGCCGCCGCCTTGCGCGCCGCTGTTGCCGTCATTGATCGTGAAGTTGATCTGTACGTTTGCGGGCGGCACGTCATTGCTGTTGCTGTACGCGATGCTCCGCAGTGTCTCGTCCACACGCGCGCCTGTCGCGCTCCCGTTAAATGTCAACACCAGCGTCCCGCCGCTGTTTGTGGTCACCGTACCGATGTCCACGGAATTCAGTGTCAGATTTCCGCCCTGGGTCAGCGCGGCAAGATTGCCGCTGCCGCTGAATGCGTCGTCCGCATTCGCACCGCCGTTCCGGGCTAATGTCAGTGTGGCACCATTGAAATTATCCGCTGCATCCAACTCCGGATCGGCGATGGTCGCATTGCCGTCGAGGACGACAGCAGAACCGCCCTCGGTAAAAGTCGGCGTTCCGTCCAGGCCGGAGAATGAAGGCGCGTCGTTGGTAGCCGTAATGCTCACCGTCACGCTTCCGGTTCCCTGTAAGGCCCCACCGGACCCCTGTCCGCCGCTATTCCCATCATTGATGGTAAAGTTGATCTGTACACTTGATGGGGGGATGTTATTCGTA
>JAKQII010000238.1 GCA_029557535.1 Acidobacteriota bacterium | reverse complement strand
TTGACCTCGTCACTGAATCGTCTGTTCTGCCTCTGCTTGACCGTCAGCTTTTCAAATTCACCTAAATTTGCCATCAGTTGCTCCTTTTCTGAGTTGAAATTAAACTCAAAAAACGGTCAACCTATATCAGGCAAGCACAGTGGTCAGTGGAGTTTGCCGGTCGCCGGCGGAGAACTCAAACCGCGACGTCGGAAAACGACTGCGAATCCCCAAGACGCAAACGGATCAATAGACCGTGAACGTGTACTCGACGTTCTTCGCGACCGTGTACGGCTTGCCATCACGCCGGGCCGGTTCGAACTTGATGCTGCGTGCCGCGCCGATCGCGGATTCGGTAAGGCCGAACGGGAGCGCCGCGAGGATCGTTACCGGACCGATCGCGCCGTCCGCACCGAAGGTGACTTTCAGAATGACGCTGCCGTCAATGCGAAGCAGTCGGGCGATGTCGGTGTACGAAGGCCGCGGTTTTGAAAGAATCCTGACGCCGGAGTTGTCGGATTGCGGGCGCGACATCGGATCGGTCGGCGGCGGAACCTGGTTCGACGATCGTCCCGCACCGAACGGCGATGTTGTTTCTGATCGTCCCGCACCGAACGGCGGCTTTTGATCGAAGTTCGTTTTTGTGGACTTTTCCGCTGATTTCGGCGCCTCGACCGGCGTTTCGCCTGGTTCAAGCGGTCTCGGGGCGAGCCGGACCGAATCGAGAAATCGGTCTGCGTCGTCTGCGCTTCCAATCGGCGCGACGGCAAAAAAGAAGTACGATCGCCCTTCGGTCGAGACGGTCACGGCACCGTAGACGAACCTGTCGTCGGTTCGACGGTAGCGTTTCGCGGGAATCGATGAGATCTCGGTCTCGGTCATTCCATAGCCGTCGATGATGTTCAACGCTTGGTCTAGAATCGGGTGCGAGTTCCGAGCTTCGGATGCGATGAAGATCCGAACCTGGTCGGATCGTGACCAATAGGTAGCCGATCGGGCGGGACCCGGCAGTTCCTCGTACTTGATCTCTTCAGGGAATGCGACCGTGAACTCTTCGCTGTCGCGTGTGAACTCTCTCCACGCGGACGAACTCTGAGCGACCGCTATCGATCCTGAAACTGCCAGAATCATCATCAAAGTAATCAGAAACTTCATTATTTCTTGTTGCCGTTCTCGTAATTCTCGTAGGCCATCAGCGCGGCCGAGAACGCCGGTGCGGTCATTTTATCGTAAAGAAATGCTTTTGGCGCGACCGAGTGGACGGATTCGAGCAAGGAGCGTGTTATGAGTTCTCCGGATTTGAATACGCTTCCGACGAGGCCGATCGGGATCTTTAGCCTCTGAAGCCCGAGGTTTTCGACGACTGCCTTGGCGGCCAAGCCCAGTTCGGTTCCGGCCTCGCGCAAAACGTCGATCGCGACAGTGTCCCCTTCTTTTGCGGTGTCGGCGACGAATTTAGCGAATCCGGCGATCCGGGCATTATCCACCTGCGGCGCGTAGATCGCGACCGATAGATTCTCGATCCGGCCGGCGCGGAAGTAGTCGACGGCGATGTCCGACAGCGCGGTCGGCTTCGCCCGTCCGTCGGAGGCCTTCGCGATCCTGTGGAGGGCGCTCAGCGCGATCCCGGCGCCTCCGCCTTCGTCCCCCGCAAGCGGCCCCCAACCGCCGGCCGAGAATTTTTCACCATTCGCGTTTTGCCCGATCGCGACCGAACCCGTTCCGGCGATGATGACGATCCCGGGCCGGTTCCTCCCGATGCCGTACAGCGCGATCTCCGCGTCGGTGAAGACATCGACTTTCTTGATCCGAAGCGATTGGCTGATTCGCTCCCTTACGCGCTGGCGAAGGTCCGCGCGACGGACGCCGGCAAGGCCGAGCGTCGCGGCGACGATATCGAATCGCGCGAGATCGTTCTCGTCGCAGGCCTTGTCGACCGCGGCCAGTATGTTCGAAACAGCGGTCTCGATACCGACACGCAACGGGTTCGACGCACCGGCAAAACACTCGCCGACGATCTTTCCTTCGTTATTGACGATGGCGATGTGAGTTTTCGTTCCGCCGCCGTCAACACCAAGGTAAAGATTGTGCTTACTGCCTTTACGGTCCTTTTTTGCGGCTCGCGGCGACATAATTTAGGGGCGGATTCCTAGAGACAATTCTAATAATGCTTGACATATAATCAAAACTAAAAGATTTTATAAGTGCGATAACAATTGTTAATTGATCACGGTTTGTCACCGACAGTCCGGCGATCGAAATTCCTGAATTTACAGATGGAAATCAGACAGCTCAAGGCGTTTCTGGCGATCGCCGAAACGAAGACGTTTACCGCCGGCGCCCGGCAAATGAACGTCACGCAGGCGGCGATCTCGATGCAGATCCGGCAACTTGAGGAAGAGGTCGGTCTTCAGCTCTTCACTCGCACGCCGCGTCGGGTGATCCTGACCGAGGCGGGCGAGTATCTGCTCGACCGGGCACGGCGGATCCTGCGCGAACACGACTCGGCCTTGGCCGAGATCTCGGAGCTTGCGGGCGCGGAATACGGACGGTTGAGGATCGGGTCGTCGTCATCGATGTTCGCGTCGGAACAACTTCCTGGAATCCTTGAAAAGCTGAAGCAGACGTTTCCGAATGCTGAAGTGACGGTCAGCAGCGGCACGAGTCAAGTGCTGGTGGAAAAGATCATGCACGGCGAGATCGACATCGGGTTCGTTTCGCTGCCGGTCGAGACTTCTAACGTTCAGACCGAACTGCTGTTCTCGGACGAGATCGTCGCGATCGCACATCCGTCGCACCCTCTTTGCGGGGAACGCGTCATCAGTGCTGCGACGCTCGCCGGCGAGCATCTGATTCTCGGCGAAAAAGGCGGAAACACGCGGCGGATGATCGACGATTTTTTCAATGCGTCGAACGTCAAACCCAACGTGATGATGGAGTTGTCGCGCCAGACGGCGATCAACCGGATGGTCGAGAACCAGATGGGAGTCGGGATCGCCGGGGCGAAGTCGATCGCACGCGATGTCAGCAGCGGCCGGCTCGTTTCGTGGTACATCGAAGGTGCCGAGATCAAGTGGGAACTCGGGCTCGCGCGGTTGCGCGGCGGCTATTTCTCGCCGATCGCGAAGGAATTCGTCAGGCTCTGCAAGGATAGCTTCAAGGAGCGCGAACGCGAGCTTAAAGCGGCTGGGAAAAGGTAAAAGGTAAAAAGTAGAAAGGCAAAGATTTTAGGTTCAAGATTCAAGATTCGGGGTTCAAGGTCCAAGATTCACGTTCGAACTCGAATCATCCGTTCCAAAATGTCGATGAGATTTTCATTCAGCATTCGTCCTGCCTCCACCCGCTCACAATTAGTCGCCCACGGCTCACTGCTCACGGCTCACCGCTCACTGCTCGGGGCTCTAACTTTTTTACTTTTCACTTTTCACTTTTTACCATCGCTTTCCGCCCAAGGCCTACCCGTCGCGGCGCCGCAGGCGGTCGGGATGAACGTGGCGAAGCTCGCGACGATCGACTCGCTTGTCGCCAGGGACATCGCCGACAAAAAGCTTCCGGGCGCGGTCGTCATCATCGGACACAAGGGCAAGATCGTTTTTCGCAAAGCTTACGGGAACCGCGCGTTGCTGCCGACCGTTGAGCCGATGACGATCGATACGATCTTCGATGTCGCGAGCCTGACGAAGGTCGTCGCGACGACGACCTCGATCATGAAACTCGTCGAGGAAGGGAAACTCCGGCTCAGCGATACGATCGGCAAGTTTTTCCCCGAGATCGAGGACGAAAACGCGAAACGCGTCACGATCCTGCAGCTGCTGACGCATGTTTCGGGCTACGCGCCCGACTTCAATCTTCGGGAAAAATGGACCGGACGCGACGGCATGCTGGCGGCTCTCAAAAAGGAGAAGCTCCGGACCGCACCCGGCACGAAGTTTGTCTACTCGGACATCGGGTTCATCGTGCTCGGCGAGATCATAGATAAGATCACCGCGATATCAGAGGATCGGTTCGTCAAGTCCGACCTATTCGGGCCGTTGAGAATGGCGGACAGCAGTTTTCTCCGGTTCGACGCTGGCAAGTCAATGGACGCGGACTGCGCACAGGGCGAATCACTCAAGTCAGGCGTAGAAGACCCGCAATCCGCGTATCGCTGCCGTGTCGCTCCCACGGAGAACATACGCGGCCAGAACAGTTACCTCGGAGCCACTTTCGAGGGTGACGAAAAAATGGGTAATCGGATCCTCCGCGGACAGGTTCACGATCCGACCTCGTTCCGGATGAACGGCGTCGCCGGCCACGCCGGACTGTTCTCAACCGCCGACGATCTCGCGCGGTTTTGCCAAATGTTGCTCAACGGGGGCGTTCTGGACGGCAAAAGGGTGCTTTCGGCACAGACCGTCGAGAAGATGACGGCGCCCTACGTCGTTTCGGAAACGGGCGACACGCGCGGGCTCGGCTGGGATATGAACACCTCGTTCTCGTCGAACCGCGGCGAGCTCTTCCCGCTCGGGTCGTTCGGCCACACCGGATTTACGGGGACAAGCATCTGGATCGACCGCGTTTCGCAGACGTTCGTCGTCTTTATGTCGAACCGCGTGCATCCCGACGGCAAAGGCGATGTCACCCCGACCCGGGCGCGCGTTTCGACGATCGCGGCGGCGGCGATCGAGGACACGCCGATCGAGCAGTTCAGGCTCGCCGAAAGCATTTACCAGTCGCAGGTCGCGCCCCAGATCGAACGCTTCAAACAGCAGTCCGGGCGGACGCTCCAATCCGCAATCCCAAATCGCCAATCCCAAATCGTACTTAATGGTATCGACGTTCTCGAGCGCGACGGATTCAAGGAACTCGACGGACTTCGGATCGGGCTCGTCACCAATCAAACCGGTCGAAACCTCGCCGGCACGCCGACGATCGACGTGCTTTTCGCCGCCAAGAATCTAAAGCTGGTTGCGCTCTTTTCGCCCGAGCACGGAATCCGCGGCGAACTCGATCAGGAAAAGATCGACGATGCCAAGGACGAAAAAACAGGTCTTCCGGTTTATTCGCTTTACGGCGAAACGCGGCGGCCGAAACCGGAGCAGCTCAAAGATCTCGACGCGCTCGTTTACGACATCCAGGATATCGGCGCGCGCTTTTACACCTACACGGCGACACTGCGGAACGTGATGGAAGAGGCGGCGAAATTGGGAAAACCGATTTTTGTGCTCGACCGGCCGAACCCGATCAACGGGAACGACGTCGAAGGGCCGCTCGCCGACGAAGGCAAACTCTCGTTCATTGCCGCGCACACGATCCCGGTCCGCTACGGTTTGACGATCGCCGAACTCGGCACGATGATGAACGCCGAGCGGAAGATCGGCGCCGATCTGCGGATTGTGAAAATGGAGAACTGGACGCGATCGAAATGGTTTGACGAGACCGGCCAGATCTGGGTCAACCCGTCGCCGAACATGCGTTCGTTGACCGAAGCGACGCTCTATCCGGGCATCGGACTGCTTGAAACGACGAATCTTTCGGTCGGACGCGGTACCGACACGCCGTTCGAGGTCGTGGGCGCTCCGTGGATCGACGCGCAGAAGCTGGCTAAGTATCTCAACGGGCGAGAGATGCCCGGCGTCCGGTTCGTCCCCGTCCGATTCAAACCGAGGTCATCGGTTTTCAAGGACGAAGAATGCGGCGGGATCAATATCGTGATCGTGGATCGGCGGCGGTTCGAGTCCGTGAAAACCGGTCTCGAAATTGCCATCGCACTGCGCAAACTCTACCCGTCGGAATGGCAATCCGAGCGTTACGGTCGTCTGCTCGTAAATGATGCGGTGCTTGAACTTGTCAGGCGTGCTGATGAACCGGAGATGATCCAAAAGTCCTGGCAAACGGCTCTCGACGATTTCCGCCGTCGTCGCGCACGGTATTTGCTTTATAACTAGGCTCAATCGGTTTGAGACCGAAGCCAGTTTGCGGCGAATTTTCGTAAGTACAGCAATAATTAGCACTTGCGGTTGCTTTGGAATTTGACGGACCTATTTCCATAACGAAAATTTGGAGATTTTTCCGAAAACCAAAATAATCTTGATAGCTTTCCCGCTAGTTTTCGATAGAAATTCTTGAAGAGGAACTTTAAAAATATGACAAGGCGAATTTTCTCGACTCTGATCGTTGCCACGGCAATGATCGTGAGTTTCAGCATTTCGAGCTTTGCGCAGGAAGTCACCGGAACGATCGTCGGAACGGTGCGCGACGCGAACGGTGCGGCCGTCGCCGGCGCGACCGTGATGATCGGCGATGCGCAGAAGAACAACATTACGGTCCGCAGTTTGACGACAAATTCAAACGGCGAGTTTTCTGCCCCGAACCTCCAGCCGGGCATGTACCAGATCTCGGTCGAAGCGCCCAATTTCAAAAAGTCGGTCAAAACGGGTATCAAGCTCGATGTCGGACAGCGAAACAGCGTCGATGTCTCGCTTGAAGCGGGACGCATCGACGAAGTCGTGACGGTTGAAGCCGATCCGGTTCAGGTCGATCTTGTGTCGGCGACCAGCGGTACCGTCATCAACGGCGATCAGGTTCGTGAGCTTTCGGTGAACAACCGCAACTTTACGCAGCTCGTGACCCTCGCGCCGGGTGTCACCAACGACCTGTCCGACCAGGTTTATGTCGGAACCGTCAATCCCGAAGGCCAGGCCAACACGGTCCAGATCGCCGTCAACGGCGCCCGCTCGAGCCAGAACACTTTCACGGTCGACGGCGCGGATGTTACCGACCGCGGCTCGAACCTGACGATCCAGGCTTATCCGAGCGTCGATTCGATCGGTGAGTTCAAGGTTCTCCGTTCGCTCTATCCGGCGGAATCGGGACGCAGCGGAGGGGGCCAGGTCAATGTCGTTACGCGTTCCGGCGCCAAGCGGTTCAGCGGCACGTTCTATGAATTTGTCCGCAATGAAAAATTCAACGCGAACGACTACTTTACAAATCAAACGCGTTCGGCCGGCGTTGATTCGGAAGGCAGGGCCCTGCGCCGTCCGTTCCGCTACAACAACTTCGGTTGGACGATCGGCGGACCGCTCGTTTTCCTCCGTTACGGTGAACGCGATCCGGACGACAGCTTCTTCGACAAGTCGGATCGTACTTTCTTCTTCTTTTCGCAGGAATGGCGGCGCGACCTCCGGTACCCGACGCTGAACTCGACGGTTCCGAGCGCGCAGCTCCGGCAGGGAATTTTCCCGGTCAACATCTGCCTGCAGGCTTCGAACAACACGACGTGTACGTCGGTCCTGCCGGCCGGGAGCGCGATTACGATCAACCCGATCGCGCAGCAGTACGTCAACTATATTTACAGCCAGTTGCCTCAGCCGACGAACGCGGCGACCTACGCGCTGTCGTTCCCGACGCTCAATAAGGCGAATTTCCGTCAGGAAGTCATCAAGATCGACCACAGCTTCAGCGATCAGGTCTCGATGTATTACCGCTTCCAGAACGACAAGATCCCGACGTTCGACGCGAATTCGCTGTTTTCGAGCGGTTCCGGCCTGCCGGGCGTTTCGACGACCGAAACCAACTCGCCCGGAAGGACCCATACCGGTCAGCTGACTTGGGCCGCGACTCCGAAACTTATCTTTGAGGGCCGCTTCACTTTTGGATACGGTGCGATCCTCAGCAAGAACGTCGGACTGTTGGCACTCGACAATTCGCCGATCACGCCGTCGCTGCCGTACACGAACTCGCGCGACCGCGTGCCGACGGTCTCGGGCAATGGCTTCAGTGCACTTCAGGGATTCGGTCCGTACGACAACTTCTCGTGGAAATCGAACCTGACCGGCAGCATGACCTGGATCGTGGGCAGCCATACAATGAAGTTCGGTGCCGTTTACTCGAAGTACAGAAAGAACGAGAACGCGTTGGCCGGAAGCAACGAAGGTATCTTCAGCGGCTTCAACACACCGGGCGCGACGGCCCGTGTCAACGCTCCGGGCGTCACCGGAACGACCAACAACAACCTGCAGCTTTGGGCCAACTTCCTTCTGGGAACGAACGTCTCGTTGACGCAGGCAAGTTTCGATTACACTGCCGACCTGCGGCAGATGGCCTTCGAAGGGTTTGCTCAGGATGAATGGCGCGTTCGGCGCAATCTGACCGTGTACTACGGTGTCCGTTACTCGTTCTTCGGTTCGCCGTGGGACAAGAACGGACGTCTGAGCAACTTTGCTCCGGAACTTTGGAGCGCGGCCGCCGCCCCGCTTGTTACGGGCGCCGGCGCTCGCGTCGCGGCCACCGGAAAGAATTTCTGCAACGGCATCATCGTCAACTCGCAGAACTACCAGACCGGACCGTCGAACTTCAACTGCACGCCGATCGCGTCGCCGTGGGGCAAGTTCATCATGGATGTCGGCAAAAAAGACTTCGCGCCGCGTATCGGAATTGCGTGGGATCCGTTCGGAAAGGGAACGACCTCGGTCCGCACCGGCTACGGCATCTATCATGAGCAGGTCCTCAATGGTACGCTGCTTCAGCAAATCGGTCTCAACCCGCCGTACCAGCAGACGTGTACCGTCACCGGCGTGAGCATGGTCAATCCTGTGCCGAGCGGATGTGCCGTCGCAGCGTCGACCACGGTTGCCAATTTGCGCGGCATCCAGACGGACTGGGAAACGCCGTATATGCAGCACTGGTCGCTCGAATGGCAGCAGCAACTCGACAAGAAGACGCTCGTTTCGGTCGGTTATTTCGGTTCGAAGGGAACGAATCTGATCGGTGCTTTTGAACTCAACACGCTGCGTCCGGGTTACGCCATCTCGCTCGGACCGACGGCCTGTGCGGTCGGCAGTTCGACCACGCCGACGGCCCCGTGCCAGGTAGCGGGCGTCGCGTTCACAACGAGCGCTTCCGCTGCCATTCTCGACCAGATCCGTCCGTATCGCGGATACCGTTCGCTCAACATCGTTCAGCCGCGGTACGGTTCGAACTACCACAGCCTGCAGGTTTCGGCGACGCGCCGGTTCACGGGAAGTTCACAGGTCAACGTTGCCTACACATGGGCGAAGAACCTTACGAACAACCAGACCGACCGCTCGACGGCACCACAGGATTCGTACGATATCCAGTCCGAATGGGGCCGCGCGTCGCTCGACCGGCGTCACGTTCTGACTGTCAACTATGTGTACGAACTGCCGTTCTTCCGTGATCAGAAGGGCTTCGTCGGCAAGGTTCTCGGCGGCTGGCAGGCATCGGGAATCGGCACGTTCCAGACGGGTCTGCCGTTCACCGTGACGACGTCTTCGTGGGACGCTGCCGGGCTCGGCAATTCGCCGGCACTGATCTCCGGAAACCGTCCGACTTTGCTTTGCGATCCGAACAGCGGCGGCGCGCAGACGCAGCAGCAGTGGTTCAACACTGCTTGCTTCGCACGCAATCCGACGGTCAACTCAGGCATTACGAACGTGCCGGGAAGCTCGGGCCGCGGCGTTGTTTTCGGACCGCCGACGAACCGTGTTGACTTCACGCTGTCGAAGAACATCCGGTTCACCGAGCATATGCGGCTTCAGTTAAGAGGTGAGGCTTTCAACATCTTCAACTGGACGAACTTCCGCTCGCTGAGCACGAACGTGACGTCCTCGACCTTCGGTCAGGTTTTGCTCACGAGGGATCCGAGAACGCTCCAGTTCGGCGCAAAGTTCTACTGGTAATCTCTGATTGCCGTTAAATGATCCACCCGCGGTTCGGCAAGAGCCGCGGGTCTTTTTTTGCCTGGTATCCGTGATTTTTCTTCAAGTAGTCGGATTTCGCGAAATCGCCGCCCGGTTTGGCTGCCACCAATCCGGGCTTCTCGCCGGTACGGTGATATATTGAATACATGCCGGACTTGCTCCTCAAGAATCTCTTGATCAACGGCGCCGAGCGTTCTGTTTCTGTCGACGGGGGGCGGATCGAGGGTTTCGACGCCCGGGCTGCTGACGTCGAGATCGATCTCGACGGCGCTTCGCTCTTTCCCGGTTTCATCGACGTCCACAATCATGGCGCGGTCGGTGTCGACGTCAACACGGCTGACGCGGGGGGATTGATCGCGATCGGGGAATTTCTCGCACGGAACGGCGTCACCGCCTGGCTCCCGACCTTCGTTCCCGATTCCGACGAGACATATGCGCGTGTCATCGTCGAGATCGAGAAGGTCATCGCGGTTCAGAGCGAAATGGCGATCGCACAGATCGTCGGAATTCACTATGAGGGCGTCTTCGCCAACGAGCAGATGTGCGGAGCGCTACGGCCCCAGTATTTTAGGACGTTCACCGGATCCGAGCTCCATGCGCTTCCGGCGCTATCGACCGGAGCGCAAATGACGACGTTCGCGCCCGAGATCGAAGGCGGCATCGACCTCGTCCGGGAATTGACCCGAAAAGGCTGGATCCCGTCGATCGGGCATACCAAAGCAACGCCGGCGGTCCTTGACCTGGCCTTCGACGCCGGGGCGCGTCACATGACCCACTTTTTCAACGCCATGACGGGTCTCCATCACCGAGACGTCGGCGTTGTCGGCTGGGGCCTGACGCACGACGTCACGATCGACATCATCGCCGACGGCATTCACGTTCATCCCGAGATTCTGAGTTTCGTACTGAGCGAAAAAGGCGTCGATTCCGTTTCGCTGATCAGCGACTCGATCGCTCCGACCGGTCTCGGTGACGGCGATTACCGGCTTTGGGGCGAAAAGATCGAGATCCGCGACAACCGGACGCGAAACGAACGCGGAAGCATCGCCGGAAGCGTCATCACGATGCTCGACGCCGTTCGGAATTACCGCAAATTGGGCGCGTCCGACCAAACGATCGCCAAACTCGCGAGCGCCAATCCCGCGCGGCTGATCAGTGTCGACGATTCGCGCGGTTCAATCGATATCGGCAAACGCGCGGATCTCGTCGCGATCGACGCCGACGGGCAGGTATCGATGGTCCTCGTTGGCGGGAAGCGCGCCGACGGTCATCGTGAAAACTGAAAACGTTGCATTTTTCAACCGCAGCGGGTATAAATTCCTCAACGATTCCATGGTCCCTGAATTGAGAAAAAAATTGCGCAAATCGAAAAATCACCTTCGGTTTGTTCTCGCGTGCGCTCTTCTTCTCGTGCCGGCGGTCTCGCTTTTTGCCCAGTCCGATATCGGTCGGGCGCCGGTTCTCATCAGCTTTCCGAAATCGACATACGCGCTCACCGCGACCGGAAGCGGACGGATCGACCCGGAACCGCAAATTGTCAATCCGGGTCGGAATTCCACGATCACTTTCTTCGTAACGAATCTCGAACTGCTCGACGGCGAAGGGGCGAATGCCTTTCGTGCCGACCTGGAGACCGCAGGTCGCGTTCGTTACCGGCTGCCGGTCGTAATCGTTGAACCGCTAAGCGAAACGCCTTGGGTATTCGCGGTTACGGCGCGGATCAGCGGCCGGTTCGGATCGGCCGGCGACGCATTGCTCCGGCTGACGTGGCGCGGCATGTCGAGCAATCGCGTTCGGCTGTCGCTTGGTTTCAAAGGCGGAAAGATCGAGGACGATCCGGGCGCGGCTCCGACCGAATTTCCCGGAAAGGCGCCGGAAAGAGACGGCGTTGAAAATAACGTGTCGCAACTCCGGTGGAACGGAAACATCGCACGGTTCATGGAACAGGCGACATTCGGGCCGAACGCCGCGCTCGAACTTCGGCTGCGGCGGATCGGGATCCCGACCTGGATCGCGGAGCAGATGGAAACAAAGTTCGATTCGAACGGCGCGGTTCGTCACTCGTCGATCCCTTATCCGAATCTGCCGCTTCAGGCCACGTTTCCGCCGACGGGATGCACCGGCAATTGTCTCCGCGACAATTACACGATGTACCCGCTCCAGAACTGGTTTTTCAGGGAAGCGCTGAACGGGGAGGACCAGCAGTTGCGCCGGCGCGTCTCGTGGGCGCTCAGCCAGATCTGGGTTGTTTCAGGACGTGAAACCGTCCAGCCGTCCCGGATGATCCCGTATCTTAGGACGCTCGACCGGAACGCGTTCGGGAACTACCGCGATCTGATGCACGAGATGACGCTCAACCCGGCGATGGGCAATTATCTCGACATGGCGATCAGTACGAGCCAGAGTCCGAACGAGAACTACGCCCGCGAGATCCTGCAGCTGTTCTCGATCGGAGTTTACATGCTCAATCAGGACGGAACCGTCCAGACCGATGGTCAGGGCCAGCCCATTCCGACTTACAGTCAGAGCGAGGTCAACGGGTTCACAAAAGTGTTCACCGGATGGACCTTTTGCGACGTCGGCTGTGCCAACTCGCAGCCGGGAATCAAGAATTTCATCGATCCGCTCGTGCTCGTTCCGGCGAATCACGACACGGGGCAGAAACAGCTTCTTTCGTACCCGGGATCCGTACCGGTGATCCCCGCGGGTTTGACGCCGCAGGAGGATTTCGAACTTGCGATCGACAACATCTTCTATCATCCGAACGTCGGACCGTTTGTCGGCGGACTGCTGATCCGGCAGCTCGTCACGAGCAATCCGACGCCGGCCTACGTCGGACGCGTCGCCGCCGTTTTCAACAACAACGGGAGCGGCGTCCGCGGCGACATGGCGGCGGTCGTGCGCGCGATCCTCACGGATCCGGAAGCGCGCGGCAATCTGAAGACCGATCCGGACTACGGGCACCTTCGCGAGCCGGTTCTGTTCGTCACGAACCTGCTGCGCAATCTCGGTTCCGCGGCCCAGATCGGCGCACCGGTCAATTGCGGTGGAAAGACCGACGGAGTGCTCAACAGCGCGACGCAGAAACTGGATCAGGACGTTTTCAATCCGCCGAGCGTGTTCAACTACTACCAGATGGATTACGTGCTTCAGAACACGGATCTTTCGGCGCCTGAATTCGGGATCTTCTCGACCGGAACGGCGCTGAAGCGTCCGAACTTCGTGAACACGATGATCTTCGGGAACGGCATTCCGCGCGATCCGTCGACACCGTGCGGGACGCGGATCGATCTGGCGCGGTGGCAGTCGCTCGCCGAGTCGGATCCGACCGGCGCCCTGCTTGTCGATACGCTGAATCTGGAGTTGCTGCACGGTTCGATGACGCCCGCGGTCCGGTCGCTCGTACTCGATGCCGTACTCGCGGTCGATCAGTCGAATCCGCTGAAACGTGCGCGGACGGCGATCTATCTTGTCTCGACCGCACCGCAGTTTCAGGTCCAGAGATAATTACTTGAACGCTTCGATATGAAGACCGACAGACGGGAATTTCTGAAAAGATCGTGCGGGGCGCTTTCGATGGCGGCGCTGGCCACTCAGATGTCGCATCTCGGCGCGGTGTCGGCGCTCGCGCAGAAGAACCTCCGCGATAAACCAGGAAAGAACCTTGGTGGCGATTACAAAGCACTCGTCTGCGTGTTTCTCGGCGGCGGCAACGACTCGAACAATCTTGTCGTTCCGAATTTCAGCGCGGGCTACGCGGACTATGCGGCGGCACGTTCGGCGCAGGGCCTTGCGATCCCGCAGGCGAGTCTTCTTCCCGTCACGCCTCCGACGCTCGGACTCGATTTCGGGCTTCATCCGAATCTTGCGGACGTCCACGGGCTTTGGGGACAGGGCAACGTCGCGGTCGTTTGCAACGTCGGAACCTTGGTTCAGCCGCTCACCAAGCAGCAGTATCTTTCGGGTGACCCGCGTCCCGATCAGCTGTTCTCGCATTCGAATCAGGTCGAGCAGTTTCGGACGGCGGTTTCGGCCTACAACGCGACGACCGGTTGGGGCGGACGGCTGGCCGACCGGACGCTCGGAATAAATACAGGGGCTGCGATTCCGACCGTGACGTCGATGGCCGGCGTGACCGTTTTCAGCAACGGCGAGAACACACAGCCGCTGATCATGGAGCCGGCACCGACGCCGCTCAATCAGGTCCTCGCGCTCGAAGGTTTCGGTAACGGTGCGGACGAGGCCGTCCGGCGGAATACGATGCAGTTGATCCGCAGCGAGAACGCGGATCAGACGATGGTCGCCGCCGCCGGATTCCTGACGCAGCAGGCGGTCAACGTCAGTCAGCAGCTGAGCACGGATCCGACGCTCACGGTCACGTTTCCGACCACCGTTCTCGGTAATCAGCTCAAACAGGTCGCCAAACTCCTTAAGTTCCGGACCTCGCTCAACATGTCGCGGCAGATCTTTTACGTTCAGCTGCCCGGATTCGATACTCACAGCAGTCAGATCGCGGGACAGGGTAATCTGATGACCCAGTTGAATCAGGCGCTGAAAGCGTTTTACGACGAGACGGTAGCGCAGGGGATCGACGCGCAGGTCACGACGTTCACGATGTCCGATTTTTCGAGAACCCTGAATCCGGCCGGATCCGGTTCGACCGCCGGCTCGGATCATGCGTGGGCCGGACATCATCTTGTTCTCGGAGGCGCCGTTGCCGGCGGCAATTTCTATGGACGGCCGACGGCGAACGGAAGCATTTTTCCGACGCTCGTCAATTCCGGGCCGGACGACATCAGCACGCGCGGACGCTTTGTTCCCACGGTTTCGGTCGAAATGTACGCCGCGACCCTTGCGCGCTGGTTCGGCCTTACCGAAACCCAGATACCATTGGTTTTTCCGTATATCAGCAATTTTCCGACCTCAAACCTCGGATTCATGAACACCTGATTCTCGCATCGCCCCTCAAACCAGCATTTCGGAACCGGCCGCATGCTGTGATCCCCCCGATTTCCGGTTAACCCACATTCCATCCATTTGGTTACTGAGCAGGCGATCTGCGCGGTATGAACTGAACGCGTCCGATGTCGCTTGCCTCACCAGGAGCACATATATGAAAGACTGGACAATCATGATCTACATGGCCGGCAACAATAACCTGAGCGACGATATGGTTGCGGGCCTCAAAGGTATCGAGAATTGCGCAAAGATCGATGACGGGCGAATCGCCGTCACCGCGTATTACGATACGGCGGCGATCGGGATTCCCCCGGTGGTCTGCGATTTCACCGATCCGCGGTTCGAGGAACGCGCGGAGCAATCCGTTTCCGTGGACTCAATTCGTGACTTTATCGAATGGTCAGTCCGCGATCGCGGACATGTCGCGCGGAACTACGCGATCATCTTTTCGGGACACGGCGATGGCTACCAAAAGGGCAATTTCCTTTGTGACATGAACGTCCGGAAATCGGTCCGCATCGCCGAACTTGCTGCGATGCTGCAAAAGATCACCTCAAATAGGCCCGGACAGGGTTTCCGCCTCGGCCGGCGGTTCGGAATGATCGGCTTCGACAGCTGCGTCATGAACACGCTGGAGGTCCTATACGAACTGAAGGGTGTGACCGATTTCGTTGTCGGATCGCAAGGATTCGTTCCGAACGCCGGTTGGGACTACGGAACATTCTTCAGACGCGTGACTGAGGTCACGGGAAAGATCGAACCTCAGGTTCTCGCAAGAAACGTGTGCGAGGCCTTCATAGACGCGAACCGGCCGTTCGCTTTCCGCAGCGGCCGTTCTGTCGACATCTCGACGATCGACCTTCGTCCCCAAAAAGGGAAGTTGAGTTCGGGCGGGTTCGACCGAATCGCAGTCGGTATTGATCGGCTCGGCCGGAAGTTGGCAGACCTCGTGGCAAACCCCAAAACATGCCGGCTCGCAGAGAGTGCGATCCTGGCGTCACATTGGAAATGTCAGACGACGATCTTCGATCAGGCCGTCGATATCGCGGACTTCTGCGCGGCGGTGGCGGCCGAACTTGGTGCCAGATCGGCCGAGAATCAGCTACTGATCGAAAACTTGAGCGATTCGGCGGTCGCCGCAACTCTGCGCTTGGAAAACAAGTCGATCGCGAGGATCAATTATCTGTGCAAGTCGATCGTGAATGAGGTAGAGAATGTCGCCGAATTCCACTCTCTCGGTCCCGAAATGCAGTGGGGGAGCGGAATCTCGCTCTTCTTCCCATGGTCGTACCGCTCATTTGAGCTGAGCCGGGAAAATTATCTCGACTACGCGTTCGCGGTAACAAACGACGGAACGGCGGCCTCAGGCTGGTTGACCTTCCTCGAAGTGTATCTTCAACTCACGATGAGGCCGATTCGCGCCGGCGAAGCTTCCGGCAAGAAGCAGCGTCTCCACTATGACGACCGCGAACTTGGAGCGATAGAGATATCGAAGAGGCCGCGATCGCTTTTCACGATCGGGCACCTGGCGGCCGCTGCCGGTGACGGTAAGTTCACGCCACCGTACGTAAAGTTCACGCCGCCGTACGTAAAGTTCCTTGGCGAAGACGGGTCCAGATTCACACCGCCCTACGTGAAGTTCACGCCGCCGTACGTAAAACTTCAGGCCTCGAACGGCGGGACGGATTCGACCGGACTTGCTAACTTCGGCCGTTTCAAGAACTTTCCGTGGTTTCCGGTCGATTGGGATCCGACAGATTCCGCCTTGGACGAGTGATTTGAAAATACCCTAAAAATGCCCTAGTCTGAGATTCGCCCAAAAATGCGGTCCGACTATGCGCCTTAATCTTGCGATCGTTTTGATGTTCGTTGCGGTCCTTCTGCGGATTTCTGCGCTTGGCCAGGAATCCGCACAATCGCAGCCGGACGAGCTTGAGGCCGAGGCCCGACGTTCCGTCGCGCTTTGGACTTATGCCGACTATGATCGCGCGATCGAGAATTACATAAAGGCGTCGGAGCTGCGCGATGCGCGCGGTGAGTTTGCCTTGGCCGCGGACGATCTTGTCGAAGCCGGACGAATTGCCAGCCGTTTGGAAGACCGGATTCGCCGCGACGCGGTATTGGAAAAGGCGTTGAAATATGCCGTTTCCAAAGGCCTCACGGATCAGCGGATCCGGGTGCTCGCCCAAATTGTGCTGATGCGCATCAATCGGCAGGATATTGTTGGAGCACGTGGAATGATCGCCGCGGCGCGAAGACTCCAGACCGCCGCGACTTCGGTTCAGGCCCGTGGGGAACTGCTGCTCGCAGAAGGCGAGACGGATTACTACGCCGGAACCTTCGATCGGGCCGAAGGGCCTTACCTGGCAGCGATCGAGCTGTTCTCACAAAGCGGAGCGAAAGAGTCCGAAGCGCACGCCACACTCTCGCTCGGGCAGTCATACGATACAACCGAGAACTACGGTACGTCTTTCCGCTATCTGAATCGCGCCCGTGACTTGTTCACGGAGATCGGCGACAGGCGTGGTCTGACCCTGGTGAGTGTCGCCTTGGGCTCGGTGTTGGTTCATTTCAACGGTCGACAAGCCGCCCTGGGTAGTTGCGAGGCCGCCGAACGACAGTTTCCGGAAAATCTTGACCCGATCTGGCGTGCCGTTCTGTATGCGACCGAGGCGTATGTCTATTCGCTTTTTGGCGAGAGTCAGACAGCCATTGCCTATCAGACGAGAGCGCTTGAGATCTTCGACCGAGAACGGATGCCGTTCGGAGTACACGGCTCGACGCTGCTCATGGGGGGGTATTACCTTCGACTTGGTCGTCCGGTCGAGGCGATCGACTGGTTCCGTAAGGCTGTAATTCAGGCGGATGAACTTAAGGCTGAATATACAAGAGGTACTGCCCGCGCCCAACTCGCGACGGCCGAACTTGCTAATGGAAACTTGATCGCCTCTGAACGTTTGTTCGCCGTTGCGATCCCACTCCTCGAGAAGACCCGCGGCCTGCGTTGGATCGCACAAGCGAGGAGTTCTTTGGCGACGATCAAGATGAAACATGGCGATCTTCGCGCCGCCCGCCACAATCTCGACCAGTCGCTCGCAATCGTGCGGAAAACGAAAGATGAGTTCGCGGAATCGGCCATCTTGCTTCAAATGGCCCGGCTTGAAATGGTCGAGAACGGCCCCGAAGCGGCGCTGACACCGGCGAGGCGTTCAGTCGAGATCACGGACCAGATGGTCAATGACGTTCTGAGCGACAAACTGCGAACCAGTTTCATCTCGAACATTTACGAACGGTACGAGTTTTTGATCGAGGTTCTGATGCAGCTTCACGAACAGGATCCGTCGCGCGGTTACGATCGAGAGGCGCTGCGCGTCAGCGAGGAATCCCGGGCGCGTGTTTTTCGTGAACAATTGGCACTTTCGATTTCCGGACAGCGCGGCGGATCCGATTCCCTCCATGTGCGCGAACGTGAATTGCGAGCGACGATCAGCACGTTTCTCGATAAGATCTCGGATCTCCGGGCGACGGACGGCTCGCCTGAGACGATCGATAGGTTAGAGCGCACGATCAGTGACCGGCGATTGGAACTCGAGTCCGTCACGGCCGAGATCAAGCGCGAAAATCCGCTGCTCTCGGCCATCCGGGAACCGGGGCCGTTCGATGTCGATCGTTTCAGGCAGCAGATTCTCGATGATCGGACCGCGGTTCTCGAGTTCATGGTCGGCGAGAAAAGCGGCTATTTGTGGGTGATCACCAAGGATGCCGTATCGTCGATGAGGATCCCGGCCCGCGCCGAGATCGGCCCGCTGGTTTCACGGTTCCGAAAAGCGGTAGCGGATTATCCGCTCCTTCCGACGGATTCCATCGAATCGTACAACATGCGAACATTGGCCGCGCGGGCCGAGATCGCGGACGTCTCCGACGAAATCGGAAGATTGTTTCTCGAACCGGCAAGAGATCTGATCGCGAACAAACGGCTTGTAGTCATACCCGACGGGCCCCTTCACTTTTACCCGCTCGGCGCTGCTACTTCGCCGAACTCGGCGGAGCGAAAGCCGCTGGTCGATACACATGAGATCGTTTACGAGCGGTCGGCGAGCAGCCTCCAGTCGCTTTCTGAAATCGTTCGTCCCGCCGATCCCGGGCTCAAGGACATTCTACTGATTTCGGATCCGGTGTTCGAACCGGACGACCGGCGATTCGAGACGCAGACCTCCGATGAGAACGGAAATTCCCGAAATTCGTTAAGGAGACTGGTCGGCACGGAACGGGAGAGGAAGACGGTCCGCGAAGCGCTCAACGTCCCGGACGAGGATGATCTTTCGGGGTTTCATGCGACCCGCGACGGATTTTTCAGCGCCAACCCGTCGCGTTTTCGTATCCTGCACTTTGCGACCCACGGCGTTGTGGACGAAGCGAATCCGGATCGGTCGGGCATTGCCCTCACGGGATTCGACCGCGACCGGAATCAGATCGAATCGACGCTGCGCCTCGGAGATATTCAGGGGATTCGTCTGAACGCCGACCTCGTCGTCCTGAGTGCATGCGAGACGTCGACCGGAAACGATTTTCGAGGCGAAGGCATCGAGAGTCTCGGAGGCGCCTTTGAGGCCGCCGGCGCAAGGACGGTCGTCTCCAGTCTCTGGCCCGTCGAAGACAACGCGACCAAAAAGCTGATGGAGATTTTTTACCGGAATCTGATGGACGGGAGAATGACGGTTTCCGAGGCGATGCGCGAAGCGAAGGTAAAGCTTCGCGCCGACAAACAATTTGAATCACCGTACTACTGGGCCGGATTCACCGTACAGGGAGAAATCGACGTGAAGCCGAGCCTTCGGCGGTCGAACCGCTACAATTACCTCTTTCCCCTCGCGGTCCCAATTGCGGCGATCTTCCTCGCTTACGTCTACCGATTGAAGCGGCGGACTATTCGACCTTGAATTCGAAGTAACACGGCGAACTGCCTTCCGTGGAGACATCGAGCCGGATCTCATCGGTTTCCTTAGAGAAAACCGAATTCGGAACCACGACTCTGACTTCGCGATTGGCGGCCTTGAGCCCGCTGATCGAGAAAACAACGTTCCCACCGCTCACAAGGTTGAACGTGAACGACGCGTTTTCGTCAGGCGTGAACGGCAGTCCAAGCCTGAGCAGTGTTTCGCCGCCGCGTTCCCCGATCCGGATCTTGGCCGTTGCCGGCGATTTTCCGCGGACTCGGGTCGGAAGCAGTTCCTTAACCGTGCCGCCGAAAGTCGCCGGATCAAGTGTTTCGCTGCGGCTAATTTCCGCGTATCTCGCCTCAAGCGCGGCCCGATCGCTGTTTGCCGGAGTTCCGATCAACAAAACGATCGCGAATCCCATCAAACAGACAATCACGACTGCCGCACCGGCAATTACAAGACGTCTCGATCCGAGGTTCAGATACGAAAGATAACGGCGCATGACTTCCGAAAGCGACGGGTCGCGTACGGAATGTCCGCCCGGGTTCTCCGCCCGGTGGGCCAATCTCCGAATAGCGGCGAGCTCTGCAAAGAGCTTTCGCCGTCGTTCTGATACGAGGAACTCGCGGTAGAAGAGGATGGTATCGGGTGGGAGCAGGTTTCCTTCCAGACAATCTTCAATGAGTGCGTGTTCGACGATTTCAATGTCGGATTCCGAGACATCTCCGGAAAGAACCGCAAGGTCGATTTGCTGCGCGACTTCGTCGCTCGCCTTGCTCAGGAGATAATCCCGCAAATTTTCATTTTCGATTGACATTTCTTCGTTTCACCCAACACTAACTGACATTCCTGCCCGATTTCGCACACTATCTCTTTTCGAGACACTCGAGAATCTTTTTTCTTATCCGTGATCTGATTCTGTAAATCTTTGTGTGCAGATTATTTATAGAGATTCCTTCGCGTGAAGAAATTTTCTTGCGAAGCTCGATCTTTTTCGCGCGCTCCTCGCTGTAATATTCGATCAAAAGCTTTCTATCGATTTCCGGGAGTCCTTTCAGACACTCCGTCAGGCATTCGATGCGGCGGTCGACGGCCTCGTTGATGCTGCCTGCCGGAACCCCGATTTCAGGAAGAAACGCTTCGTCCATCAGGGGATTTCGCGAGGCCCGACGGTACGCCTCGTGCCGTACGTTGTTGGCAAACGCGTAGACGAAGGCAGTCAGGCTTTCCGGCCCGCCGGGAACGAAGTCGGAGATCTTTCGCGCCAATCTGTCGAGGGTTTCGTCGGCAGCCAACTCGGGGTCCTGCACGCTGCGGGCATTGAAATACAGGATCAGCCTTCGGCGGACCTTTTCGTAGGCCATTCCGGGATCTTCGCCGTTTGACGCCAAGGCAGCAAGCAACGCGTCGAATTCTTCGGCTTTGAGAGTGCGCCCTTTGTCCATTGAAACGCTTCGATCCGAGCAAGACGTTAATTTATTACCAAAAAACGGCAGGCAATTCAAAACGACGACGCGGTCTGCGGCATAAATATGTCCGAGCGCCGTTTTGGACAAGCAGTTCAAAACTTGGCAGAATAATCCGGTGCGGAAAAAGGACGCGCCGATCGCGTCCGCCCTGAGCCAAATGCCCGAAATGGAACTTTTCGAATTCGACAAAAAGGACGAGGAAGCGGCGCAGCTGCGTCTTGTGGCCGGCAATCGCGACCCGCAGAAATTCCCGCAGATCGACAAACAGTTCGTGAATTTCATGTTCTTTCGGGTCAATCCCGAGTGGCGGAAGCTTAATTTGGAAACCAAGCGCATTTTCAAGAGCGAGTTCCAGAGCGTTTTCAAAAAGTTCGACGAGAATTTGCTCCTTTACACGTACTCTCTGGTTGGGTTTGATTCAAAGGCGGACCTGATGTTCTGGCGGATCGGGTCCTCGCTCGACGCGATCCAGGAGATGACTGCCAAGCTCTACCGGACGAATCTCGGCAGTTATCTCGAGACGGCCGACAACTATCTTTCGGTGACGAAGCGGATGATGTTCATTCCGAGCGATTCGCACGACTCGGCCGAGGACCGCTACCACGTCAAAGCGGGTCAGAAGCGCTATCATTTTCTTTACCCGTGCGCCAAGCACAGCGAGTGGTACACGAAATCTGAAGAGGAGCGGTCAAGTCTGGTCGAGGAGAACTTTATGGTGGGGAAGAAGTTCGAGAACATCCGGATCCATCTGACGCACGCGTTTGGATTCAGTGATCAGGAGTTCATCGTCAGTTTCGAAACTGACGAGCCGAAGGACTTTTTGGCGCTCGCGGAGGAATTGCGCGACACGCCGGCGAGCAAGCTGACGCTGCGCGGAATGCCCGTTTACACTTGCCGCCAGCGGCCGCTGATGGAGTGTTTGGACGCGCTGGGGTAGAGATTTGCGATCTGCAATTTTCGATTTGCAATCGTCGTTAACTTCTAAGAGCATCCGAGGTTTGAAATCGCCGCGGTTTCGGTCAAATCGCATATCGCAAATCGAAAATTGCAAATGTCGAGGGTTGCTCGAAAATTCACTATCAGCGGACTGGTTCAGGGAGTTGGATTCCGATATTTCGCACAGCGGGCGGCGGCGCGACATCAGGTCGTCGGATACGTGAGAAATCTGCCGGACGGCCGGGTCGAGTCTTTGGTCGAGGGTTCGCAACGCGCGGTTGACTCCTTTCGGGAGGACTTTATGACCGGCCCGACATACGCCGAGGTCGTTCATCTCGAAGAAGAGGTCCTCGATCCTGAACATCGCTATTCATCATTTAGGATAGAACGTTAAACACTAACCCATGGAACAGTTAAGAAAACTTATCAGGGAAGTCCCGGATTTTCCGAAACCGGGCATCAACTTTTACGACATCACGACGCTGCTCAAGGATACCGATGGGCTGCGCCTGACGATCGACGCGCTCGCGGGTCATTTTCCGGGAACCGGCATCGATACCGTCATCGGCGTGGAATCGCGCGGCTTCATCTTCGCGGCGCCACTCGCCTATCACTTGAACGCCGGGTTTGTTCCGGTGCGGAAGCCGAAGAAACTTCCGGCCGAGAAAGTGTCGGTCTCGTACGACCTTGAGTATGGACAGGACACGCTCGAGATGCACAAGGACGCGGTCGGCGAGGGCCATCGCGTGCTGATCGTCGACGACCTGCTGGCGACCGGCGGAACGGCCCGCGCGGTCGTCGATTTGGTCGAAGGCCTCGGCGGCAAGGTCGTCGGACTTTCGTTCGTGATCGAACTCGACTTCCTCCGCGGCCGCGACAAATTCAACGGCTACGAGGTCAAGAGTCTGTTAAACTACAACTCCTAGGAATCAAGATTCCAGATTCCAGAGATTCCAAGATTCCATGGCGTAGGTCGGATAGTATGGAATGCCGAAGGCGTGGAATCCTGGAATTTGAAATGCCGAAGGCCCTGCTCTCGTAGCTCAGTTTGGATAGAGCGACTGCCTCCTAAGCAGTAGGCCGCTGGTTCGAGTCCAGCCGAGGGCACCAATTTTGAAGGCGGAAGGATAAACGCGGAAGGATGAATCCGCGTTGTCCTCCGCCACTTTCGTTTTTCGGACAGGGTGCGCCATGGGGACCGGCGAAACGAGCAGCCAGGCGGTACGTTGAACACTCAATCCGAAATCCAAAA
>JAKQII010000191.1 GCA_029557535.1 Acidobacteriota bacterium | reverse complement strand
CCGGATCGAAACGATCGATGAAACTTTCCTGAACATCCGCGCGCGACGGGACGATCCGGCCAAGCAGCGCGGTCCGGCGAATCTGGAGTCCCGAGATGCGGTTCGACAGACTCGCGGTCCGGGCGGCGATCCCGAAGACGGTCAACCGGTTCGAGACGTAGTTCCCGGCCGCGTTCGAGGCTAAGGACGTCAGTCCGAAGGAACCGAATCTGGTTTTCAGTCCCGACCATCGCAGGTTCAGCAACGAACGGGCAGTTCCGGCGCCGCGGGCAATGTTCAGCGCGCTCGAACCGAGACTGCCGTAACGGAAGTAGAGTGCCGCCGCGCGAAGGGCGATCCCGGTGACAATCCGAAGAACGCCGCGTCCGGGAGCTTTGTGCCTGACGCGCCAAAGCGCGCGATCAGGATCCGCGAACTTTGCGAACGCCGCGCGTTCCTTCGATCTCGGGAGACTGGTTTCGTAACGGAGCGTGGGAAAGGAGAACGCCGCGATCTCGTCGCGGCCGCCGACAACGATTCCGCCGACCTCGTTCAGCAGGACGAACTGCGCATTGTCGATGTCGTGCTTGTACGAGACCATTCTCTTTCCATTTTGCGCATCAAGCATTGTGAGAACGTCGTTATCTGCGAAGACCGCGGTCTGCGCGTCAGGGAAAACGAAGTTTGTCATCCCCTTGTCAGCGCCCTTGAACCGCCAGAGGACCTTCCCGTTCCGGGTGTCGATCGCCGAGATGCCGAACGGGCCCTTTCGGTCCGTTTCGCCGTCCTTCAGGCGTGTGAACTCGCCGCCGGTCCGAACGTAAAGTCTGTTTCCGACCAACGCGATTTCGGAGGCGTTTCCGATGTCCTTCGCTTCCCATTCGACCTTCAGCGTCTGACGATTCACCGCCCGAACCTTACCGCGGCCGGATAGGTAGATCATCTTGTCATCGAGCATCGGATCGGCCTCGGTCAGAGCGAGTCCGCTTTCGTTCACCTTGAAGTCTTCGCGCAGGACCTGGCCGCCGTCTTTCGCGTCGTAGGCTGTGATCCCTTCATAAAAAACGTAGACGCGGCCGTCGAGGATCAGGGGCGGCCGGTAGTTGTCGAGCGTGAACGGGACATCCTTGTCGGAATCGAATCTCGACGGCATCATTTCGACGTCCGAATCGAGTTGTTTCTTCCAGATCTCCTCTCCGTCAGAAATACGCAGCGCGTGGATCACAGGTTCGCGCTTAAGTTCGTTGCCAACCTTTCCCGCCGCCTTCTTCACGAGGACAACGGCAAGCAGGTCCGCGTCCGGATCTACCGCGAGCTGCATGACGTCGCCCCTGACCTTGTCGGACCGCCATAACCTTTCGCCCGATAGCAGATCGATCGCTTCGACGCGCGATTTGTCGCCCTCGTCGGTGGAAACCAAAACGAGATCCGTCGTCGGAACCGGCGTGATCGACGTCTCATCCAAACCTTTGTGTTTACGCCGCCAAAGCCTCTCGCCGGTTTGCGAATCGAAGGCGTAGAGCGAGTTGTCGCTCGCCGCGAGCACGATCCCGAAGTCGGTCGTTTGATAGAATCTGACCTTTGAATCGAGGCTCCCGTCCCAAACCGCCTGCGCGGCCGCCGGGATCGTCAGGAGCACGAAGACAAGTAGCAGTCGTAATCTCATCGTATTGTTTAATCGGAGAGAGAAGTATAAGGTTAGCATACTCCCAAAACCGGACGCGCATTTGGCGGGAGGGTGATACCAATTGCCCGGATTCTGCGCGTGACTAATCGGAGAGCGAGAGGCACTACGTCTTTTGGTCGGAGAAACACAAGAGGAGAAATAATGGAAGCAACCACCCCCGCTCGGCACGAACTGCCGCCCGAGGCACAATTGATGAACATGGCGATGGGATTCATCGTCTCGCAGGCAGTCGCCGTCTCTGCAAGACTTAAGATCGCGGATCTCGTCTCGGAAGGACCGAAAACGCCGGCCGAACTCGCGGCCGCGACCGAAACCCACGAACCGTCGCTTTTCCGACTGCTGCGCGCATTGGCCAGTCTCGGAATCATGCGCAAAGGCGATGACGGCCGATTTTCGAACACCGCGCTTGGCGACCTGATGCGCTCGGACCACCCGCAGTCGATGCAGGCCGCGTTTCATATGATGGGCGACGCGGAGCACTGGAGTTCGCACGGAAACATGCAGCAAAGCGTCAAAACGGGCGAGATCGCGTTCGATTACACATTCGGAATGCCGGTATTTCCTTACTTTGGGCAGCATCCCGAAGCGGCGCGCGTCTTCGATCGCTCGATGACGAGCTTCAGCGCGGCCGTCGCCCATTCGGTTTCGTCGAGCTACGACTTCAGTTCGGCCGGCACGATCGCGGATGTTGCCGGCGGCCACGGGATCCTGCTCGCAAAGATCCTTCAGAAATATCCCGAATCACGCGGAATTCTTTTCGATCAGCCGCAAGTCGTCGAAGGCAACGTGTTCGGCGTTGAGGGCGTTTCCGACCGCACCGAGACGGTTGGCGGCGACTTTTTCAAGTCGATACCGGTCGTCGCCGATCTTTACCTGATGAAGTTCATTCTCCACGACTGGAACGACGAACAGTGCGTCGAGATCCTTAAGAACCTGGCGAAATCGGCACCGAGCGGATCGAGACTGTTGATCGTCGAAACGCTGATCGAAGAAGACGACAATCAGCCGTCATTGAGCAAGATCATGGACCTCAACATGTTGGTCATGACCGGCGGTCGCGAACGGACCGCGAGCGAGTACGCGGCACTGTTTGAGCGGTCGGGTTTCGAGTTGACCGACGTTCATTTAACGCAGCCGCTGCAGATCATCGAGGCGGTTCGCGTTTAACGGTAGATCAATTCAATTACGAGGCGGGGTTTCGGCCCCGTTTTTTTTGTTTGTCACAAATTCCTCTGTGCCGGTGTATTTCTCACAGCACACAAACCAAACACTAATTTCGGAGGCATCATCGTGGAAAATACAGTCAAACTAATTGCAATTTTGGTTGCGCTCGCGGCATTCGTTCTCGGCGGACCCGAAGCGTCGGCCCAGGACAAAATGAAAGACAAGACCAAGAATCGCGAGTTCTGCTCGCAGAATTGGTCGAACGGCGACAAGGTCTCGACACGCGATCTTCGCGAGACGACGCTCAGCCCGGGAAGCCTGACCGTCGACGGCAAACGCAACGGCGGCATTTCGGTCCGCGGCGAGGACCGTTCGGACATCCTCGTCCGCGCCTGCGTGCAGGCTTGGGCTGACACCGAGGCCGAAGCTCAATCGCTCGCGAAAGGCGTTAGGATCGAAACATCCGGCAGCGTCCGCGCCGAAGGATCGGGCGACAACTGGAGCGTTTCGTACCAGATCCTCGTTCCGCGCAACACCGATCTCGATCTGCTGACGTCGAACGGCGGAATTTCGATCGCTGACGTAACCGGCACGATCAAGTTCACCGCGACCAATGGCGGCGTGAGCCTCGCGAACCTCGCGGGAGACGTCAAGGGCCGCACGACGAACGGCGGGATCAGCGTCAAACTCAGCGGCGGAAGCTGGAGCGGAAACGGACTCGACGTTCAAACGACGAACGGCGGCGTTATCGTTCAGATGAGCGAATCGTACGCGGCTCGTGTCGAAGCGGGAACGACGAACGGCGGATTCTCGAGCGATTTTCCGGGACTTAAGGTGGAGAAGACCGATGAGGACCGCTGGGCACCGACCAAAAAGCAGGTCTCGGCCGACATCAACGGCGGGGGCGCGCCGATCCGCGTCAAGACGACCAACGGCGGCGTGAGCATCAAAACCGCGAAACTCTAACGCTGATAAATGATCGTTCCGTTGAAGATCGTGTAGACCGGACGGGTTTTGAGGATCTCCATCGGATCGATCGTCAGCAGATCATTCGAATGCACGACGAGGTCGGCGAGTTTTCCGGCCTCGATCGTGCCTTTATCTTTTTCGGCGAATTCCGCGTACGCGGATTCATAGGTGTGGCAGCGGATCGCGTCGGCCATCGACAATCGCTCCTGCGGATTCCAGCCGCTCTTCGGATTTCCGTTCTCGTCCTGCCGCGCGACGGCAGAAAACAGCGT
Source organism: Acidobacteriota bacterium (assembly GCA_029557535.1). Classification (GTDB taxonomy): domain Bacteria; phylum Acidobacteriota; class Blastocatellia; order Pyrinomonadales; family Pyrinomonadaceae; genus JAFDVJ01. The sequence continues at coordinate 516 of JAKQII010000191.1, read as the reverse complement.
CCGGTACGGATCGATAGATTCCACCGGAAAGTCGGTCCCGAACGGAACGTGAACGCCGAACGATTTCATCATATGCCAGGCGTATCCACCGAGGACGCGGTATTCGCCGAGCCGCGAATCGGCCCAACGCTGATCTGTGATCGCGTGCGAAGGTTGCATTGAGGCGATGATCCCAAGTTCCGCGAATCGTTTGAAATCAGACGGCGTGACGACCTGCGCGTGTTCGATGCGGTGGCGACGCGAATCAGGTCGAGTATTCTCGTTTCTTGCTTCGGAGAATCCGTCGAGCGCCATCCGGTTCGCCCTGTCGCCGATCGCGTGGAGCGCGATCTGCCAGCCTTCTTTGTCGCGTTCGACGATCATCCGCGTCAGCTGTTCCGGCGATTTCCGCGGAATTCCCGAGTTCATCGCATCGTCGGTGAACGGAGCGAGCATCGACGCCGTTTTCGACCCGAGCGTTCCGTCGACATATCCCTTGAGCGCGCCGAGATGGAGCCGGTTCGGATCGTCCTTGAA
>JAKQII010000228.1 GCA_029557535.1 Acidobacteriota bacterium | reverse complement strand
ATCCAGCCGTTCAACAACAACTGGGTCCTGTTCGCCGCGATGATCGAGACGTTTCTGCTCTCGATCGGCGAGAAGATCGATGAAAAAAGGATCGACGACGCGATCGATACGATCACTCGTTGGTATGTCGGCGACGGTTGGTACAAAGACGGCGAGCACTTCGCGTTTGATCACTACAACGGTTACGTTATCCAGCCGATGCTTTGCCAGATTCTCAGGACGAACGTCGAAAAAGGCCGCCGCGACAAAGCGGAATTTGAAGTCGCCTACAAGCGGATGCGGCGCTACGCGTCGTTCCAAGAACGCTACATCTCGCCGGAGGGGACATATCCGGTCGTCGGGCGATCTTCGACGTACCGCGTCGGATTGTTCTGGCCGCTCGCGAAACTGGCTCTCGACGGCAATTTGCCTGACGGAGTCTCGCCGGCGCAGGTCCGATGCGGGCTGACCGCCGTGATGAAGAGGATGTTCGTCCCGACGACGTTCGACAAGGAAGGATGGCTGACACTCGGATTGGTTGGCGACAAGCAACGCGACCTTGCCGATTCATATTCGAACACCGGCAGCATGTACATGGTCTCGTTGGCGTTTTTGCCGCTCGGACTTCCGGCATCGCACGAGTTCTGGTCGGGGCCGTACACCGAGTGGACACAGCTGAAGGCTTGGAGCGGCAAGCCGTTTCCGCGCGATTACCACGTTGCATATTAGAGAATGAGCGAAGAGATCATAAATTCGTCGAAAGCGCCTGAACCGGTCGGACTCTATCCGCACGCGCGGCGCGTCGGCGATCTGCTTTTTCTTTCCGGGGTCGGTCCGCGCGAACGCGGATCGAAGAAGATCCCGGGGGTCGCACTCGACGACGAAGGCAACATCGTTTCGTATGATATCGAGGTTCAGTGCCGATCGGTTTTCCAGAATGTCCGGTACATTCTCGAGGACGCCGGATCGTCGTGGGACAAGATCGTCGACGTAACGGTTTTCTTGACAGACATGAAGGCTGACTTTCCAACTTACAACCGCATTTACGCGGAGTATTTCAAGGACAATCTGCCTTGCCGGACGACGGTCGAGATCAGTTCTCTTCCGACGCCCATCGCGATCGAACTGAAAGTGATCGCAACCATCTGATCCGCTTGGAGTTCGCCTTCAGGCGGCCGTCGCTGATTCAAGATTCAAGATTCAAGAACCGAATCAAGTATTGAATCTTGAATCTTGATTCTTGAATTTTGAACATATGACCGAGATCAACTTCCATCCGACCTCTCCGATCCTCAGGGTCAGCGACCTCGAGGCGAGTCTTAAGTATTACGTCGAATGCCTCGGATTCTCGATCGATTGGAACCACGAGGGATATTTCGCGTCGGTTTCGCGCGGACCGGCGAACATCATGTTGAGCGAGAATGATCAGGGAGTTTTCGGCTCGTGGATCTACATCGGGGTCGGAGATGTCGTCAGGCTCCATGATGAGTTGATAAATGCCGGCGCGATCGTCAAGCTCCCGCCGAGGAACTACCCATGGGGAATGGAGACCCACGTCGCCGACCCGAACGGAAACGTGATCAGATTCGGTTCCGAGTGCGATAAAACACGGGATTTCGATGAATGGGTCGCCTGGTACAATTGAACGGATTCGGGATGCGCAATTCCGCGATGTCCGCGATAACTGATTGCTGATAGCGGGTAACTGAAAACGAATGTCGAGGCAGCACCCTCGACTCTCGACTCAGGACTCAGGACTCACGACTTTCGACATGAAATACATCGCCCTTCTTCGCGGCGTTAACGTCGGCGGAAAAATAGTCAAAATGGAGCGGCTCCGGACGGTTCTCGCCGATGCCGGGCTGCGCGACGTCAAAACATACATTCAAAGCGGGAACGTCGTTTTTGAATCTGACGAGCATGATTCCGTCTCAGCCCGCGCGCTCGTCGAATCGGTAATGGAGAGAGAGTTCTTTCCGACGCCCGTCATGATCCGCACCCGCGACGAATTGGTCGACGCTGTCAAGTCGAATCCGTTCGCGAACGAGGATTTCAACGAGAAGATGTTCCACATCGCGTTCATGAACGACGAACTGCCGAAGGACAAGGTCGAGTTGCTGATGGCGCAGGAATGCGAAACCGAGAGTTTTGCGGTACGTGGACGCGAGATCTATTGTTTTCTGCGTGCCGGAGTCGCGGACAGCACGCTCGGCAAACGGTTTCTCGAAACGAAACTTAAGGTGTCGGCGACGGCGCGGAACTGGCGAACCATCGGAAAAATACTGGAATTATGATGAAGAAACTGCTAATTGCCGTCATTGTGCTGATCGCCGCTTTCGGCGCTTCCGCGCAATTCCGCACGCGGAACGTCATCCTCGTCACGCTCGACGGCGCGCGCCATCAGGAGATCTTTGCGGGGCTCGATCGCGAGCTTTATCCGAAGATCTACCGCAACGGTACGGATCGTGAGACGTTTCGGAAATTCGACGCACCGGACGCGAAACAACGGCGCGCGAAGCTGATGCCGTTCTTTTGGGAGACGCTTGTGCGTTCGCGCGGATCGATCGCCGGCAACCTCGCGCGGGCCAGCAAGGTCGAAACGACCAACAACCTGCTGTTCTCATATCCCGGCTATTCGGAGATCGTCACCGGCCGCGCACGCGACGACGTGATCCGCAGCAATGACCGCGTGCAGAACAAATTCCCTTCGTTTCTGCAGTTCCTTCAGCGCAAAATGAACCTCGACCGGAACGGCGTGGCGGTGTTCGGATCATGGAACGTTTTCAACGAGATTGTCACGACCGATCCGAATGCGTTCGTCGTCAATGCCGGTTATGAGAACAGCGAATCGAGCGATCCGCAGATACGTTCGTTCAACGAATTGCAGAACGAGGCGCCGACGCCCTGGGATTCGGTACGGCACGACTTCTACACGTTCAGCTTCGCGATGGATCATCTGAGGACCCATCACCCGCGAGTACTCTACATCGCGCTCGGCGAGACCGACGACTGGGCACACGACAAGAATTACGACCGGATGATCGACGCGCTTCACCGGACGGATTCCTATCTCAAGAAGCTGTTCGATTTCATCGATTCCGATCCGCAATATCGTGACAAAACGACCGTGATCATAACGGCCGACCACGGTCGCGGATCGACGGAGAACGACTGGAACTCGCACGGCGAGGAGGTTCCGGAAGCGCGAAATATCTGGATGGCGTTTGTCTCGCCGGATTGGAAACAGCGCGGAGAGTGGTCGAAATCGACGATCTACCAAAACCAGGTCGCGGCGACTTTGACCAAAGTTTTGGGTTACGATTATTCGGAACAAGACAACGAAGCCGGAAAACCGATCGGGCTTCTTTTCAAGAGGTAGCATGCCGATACAAAGACCATTCAATTTCAGTAAGTGGATCGACGAGAACCGCCATTTGCTCAAGCCGCCGGTCGGGAACAAACTCGTCTACGAAGACGCCGAGTTCATCGTGATGGTCGTTGGCGGGCCGAATTCGCGCAAGGATTATCACTGGGAAGAGGGCGAAGAGTTCTTCTATCAGATCGAAGGCGACATAACGGTCAAAGTTCAGGAAGACGGAAAGGCGGTCGACGTCCCGATCCGCGAGGGTGAGATCTTTCTTCTGCCGCCGCGTGTCCCGCACAATCCGATCCGCGGATCGAACACTGTCGGGCTCGTGATCGAACGCAAACGCCGCGAGGGCGAACTCGACGGTCTGCTGTGGTTTTGCGAGAACTGCAACGAAAGACTATTCGCGGAATATTTCCAGCTGACGGACATCGTGAACCAGTTCCAGGGCGTCTTTCGCAAGTTTTACGGCAACAAGGAACTGCGTACCTGCAAATCCTGCGGCGCCGTGATGGAACCGCCGCCGATCGTGGCATGATGCATAAGGTCCCGTTTTCACGCGTCTCGATTTGAAAATGTCATCGCTCGTAAAAGAACTTGTTGATCTCATCACGGTGTTCAATCGTCGCGGGATCGATCACGCCGTCTGCGGCGGACTTGCGGTCGCTATCCACGGCGTCGTTCGCGCAACGGTCGACATCGATTTGCTTATTCGATCGGAATCGCTTGAAGCGGCGTACGATGCCGCCCGCTCGCTTGGTTATGACATTCGCGGACTTGAAATTTCGTTCAAGGAACGCGAAGTTGAGATTCGACGCGTGTCGAAGGTCGATGATGAAGGCGAGATCCTCGCGCTTGACCTTTTGTTGGTTACTCCACAGTTCGAGAATGTTTGGCTATCGCGTGAATCGATCGAGTATTTCGGAAGTCGTCTTTCGGTCATCTCGCGCGACGGTCTGATCGAAATGAAACGGATAGCCGGTCGGCCGCAAGATCTGGCGGACATTGCGAGGTTGGAAAATGAAGAAAATTGACATGTCATCTGAGGCCATAAGCCGCCGGCTCAGACAAGTCGACGAGCTTCGCGAACTTTGTCTCTCCTTAATGCGCGCCAAAAAGGCGGATGACGATAAGAAGAAGAAAGCCACCGAGTCCGATGCAAAAAATTGATATTCACACCCACATCCTGCCGCGCGAAATTCCCGGTTGGAAGGACAAGTTCGGTTACGGCGGATTCATCACGCTCGACCATCACAAGCCGTGCTGCGCGCGGATGCTTAAGGACGACGGACATTTCTTCCGCGAGATCGAGGACAATTGCTGGTCGGCCGAACGGCGGATCGAGCAATGCGACGCGCACGGTGTCGGCGTTCAGGTGTTATCGACGGTTCCGGTGATGTTCAACTACTGGGCAAAACCGGCGGATGCGCTCGACACCTCGAAATTTCTCAACGACGGGATCGCGGACATTGTCGCCCGCTTTCCGGAGCGGTTCATCGGGCTCGGGACCGTTCCGCTGCAGGCAACGACGCTGGCGATTGCCGAGCTCGAGCGCTGCCGTTCGATGGGCTTCAAAGGCGTTCAGATCGGATCTAACGTCAATCAGTTGAATCTCGGCGAACCGCGCTTCTTCGAATTCTTCAAGGCCTGCGAAGAGCTCTCGATGGCCGTTTTCGTTCATCCGTGGGAAATGATGGGCGAGGCCGAAATGAAAAAGTATTGGCTGCCGTGGCTTGTCGGAATGCCTGCGGAAACGTCGCGCGCGATCTGTTCGCTGATCTTCTCGGGCACGCTTGAAAAATGTCCGGAGATGCGAATCTGTTTCGCCCACGGCGGCGGATCGTTCCCGTCGACGGTCGGGCGCGTTCAGCATGGGTTTGAGGTCCGTCCCGACCTATGCGCGATCGACAATCAGGTTAACCCGCGCGATTACGTAAGAAAGATCTATTACGATTCGCTTGTCCATGACGCGGCGATGCTCCGATATCTGATCGATCTCGCGGGTGCCGACCGCGTGGCGCTCGGAACCGATTATCCGTTCCCGCTTGGTGAGGAGATCGCCGGAAGCCTGATCGAATCGATGGATTTTGACGCTCCCGAGCGCGAAATGCTTTTGAACGGGACGGCAAAGAAATGGCTGGGGATGTGAAACCGGGATTCTAAATTCCAGGATACAAGTCACCTGTTTCGAACTCGTCACGCGGAGTCTGACCGTTGGGAGCAATTGCTGCGCCCCGTGCGGGGCTTAGTATTCATGCTGGGATCGTCTCCCCAGGCTTGCTTCGCGCGCCTGGGGTTATCGTCGCGGCGCCCCTTCGGGGCTTAAACCTCGAAAGTCATATCGCAATCTTGGCGAACTTTGCGTGAGATCAACCGATTCGGAGTTCCGCTCCAAAAAGACCGAGTTTTACTTTGCGAACTTAGCGAACTTTGCGTGAGATC
>JAKQII010000219.1 GCA_029557535.1 Acidobacteriota bacterium | reverse complement strand
TGAACACGGTCGATTCCCATTTGCCGTTCCCGAGCCTCAAACGGGTCATCTGCCCGGCGGCGTTGTAGGTGATGCCGTTCAGATAAAGCCGGTTCTGCCCGTTCGCCGTTCCCCAGATCGACGAGATGTCGCCGTCCTGATTGTAGTCGAACTCGACCTTTCGCCCCGAGGGATACGTCTGCGAAAGTAGGCGTCCGAACGCGTCGTATTCATAGCTCGAGACGCGCGGCTCGGCGTTCTCGGCCGATTCCGTGCCGAACGGAGTCCGCTGCTCGCTTGCGACGAGCTGTCCGAAATAGTTGAAACTCGTGTAGCGGGTTTCGGATTCGGAACTCGCGACGCGCGTCGTCTTGCCTTTCGAATAATCCGGAACCGATGTCAGACCTTTGCCGTCGTACCAGAACGTGACGTCCGGCGTGTCGTCCGAATAGCTCCGCGATTTCAGGCGGTTGAAGTTGTCGTAAGTCCCGTCAACGTACACTCCGCGGGCGTCGGTCGTCCGCGTAATGTTCCCGTTGTCGTCATATTCGTACTTCACCGACCACTGCGAGTTGCTTGTCACCGGATCGGTGTAGCTGAAGGCGGTGTTTGCGTTCTGTTCGGGCTGTTTCGAGTAGAGAAGCCGCCCCAATGAATCAAACGTGAAATATCTGGACTGTTCGCCCTGGATCGTCTTGCGGAGATTGCCCAGGGTGTCGAAGACGTAATCGGTCGCGAGATCCTTGGTGTTGATGTCCTGACCGCCCGGATCTTCAACGACGCGGACCATCCGGCCGAGCGCGTCGCTGTATCCCATTCTTTTCTTTCCGGCCTGGTCGGTGATCGTTTTCGTTACGCCGATGACGCCGGAAACGGAGACCCCGTAGTCGGTCTTTACCTTCGCGCCGTCCTGCAGGATGACCTCCTTGACGCGGCTCGCCTCGTCGTAGACGTTCGTCGTCCACTTCTTCGTCTCGCCGGTCCGGTACGGGTTCGAGACCCGGAGCACGCGGCCGTCCGGGTCGAACTCCTTTTCGGCGAAGATGTTGCCCTCGGAATTGATCTCCTCGGTCTTGTAGGCGCGGCCGAGGCCGTCGAAGTAGGTGATCGATTCCGCCCAGTTGTCCGTGTCGACCTGTACCCGGTTCTTGACCCAGTAGTTGTTCTGTTCGTCGTTGTAGACCGTTTCCGCGGCACCGCCGACGGGGTTGTCCTCGTTGTTCTTCTGTCCGTAGTATTTCCGGACCCTGATCGGACGCATTGTCTCGGCATCATATTCGATTTTGGTTTTGAGGCCGTTGGCGTCGGTCGTCGAGAGCGGCAGCCCCGTCTCCGGATCGAACGTCGCGTAGGTGACGAACGCGCTGTTCGATTTTTCCTCAATCGCAATTTCCGCTCTTTACCGAGATTTCGTCTTTAAGGGAGCATCACCTGAAAGGCTAATTATTTACTGGTTGAAACTACTGAAGAAATATCCCAAAGAAGTATTTGATTGTCGTATCCCCCAGATAGAATTAAATTAGTATCTGGTAATAAACTTACGAAGCCAACAGGTAATTTTTGGACAACTAAAATCAATTCTTGATTGCCATTTAATTTCCACACTCTGACAGTCCCATCAGAACTGCCTGTTAAAATTATTTTTCCGTCAACTGAAAAAATTAAAGAGTTTATTGTTCCCGAATGACCTTGAAAAATCATTATCTCCTTACCGTTTTCTAAACTCCATAATCTAGCGATTTTGTCGCCACCCGCAGTTAGGAGATATTTTCCATCGGGCGAAAACGTCAAAGCAGTAACGGAACCAGCATTATTGGAAAAAGTAATTATGTTTTTTCCATCTAAACTCCAAAGTTTTGCTGTGCCGTCGCCGCTACCGGTTGCAAAACATTTTTCATCAGGCGAAAAAGAAATACTTATAATTGTCTTATTGTGAGCTTTGAGTTCTTTAATCATTTCTCCGTTTTGAGGATTTATTAGGTAAAGTTTTCCACTTGAATTACCGAAAATCAATAAATTATTTTTTACAGAAAAAGCTGTCGATTGCGCTTGGCGAAACGCACTTTTTACAGCGTTCGCCTGTTGTTTTTTTTCTGTTTCCCAAAAAATAGTTTTACCGTAAATGTCAGTTAATATTGCAATTTTGCTGTCGGATGAGAAATTAAAGGCTTGAACAGAATCAAAACTTTTTTCCAGACGCAAATTGTCTTGTTGGGAAAAACTAAGTAAACTAACACTTTCATAACCAGTCTTAGACAATAAATATCGTCCACTGGGTGATGCTTTACCTTCAACAAACGTCAAATTACTATTAATAATTCGTGAAGGGACTGTTTCAATTTTGGGTGAGTTCCTGTTAATAGGAAAATATTTGCTGAAATTTAAGAGTCTCTCATCCTCAAGAACCGTTACATTTTCAGGTTGCAAAAGATAACAAGGTCTATTTTCTTTTGAAGTTGGCTTTTCTTCGCATAATGATGTTGGACTAATTAACTTATTCAGCAAAAAGCGTCGCGTATTTCCAATTTTGAGAAAATCTTCAGGTAACTTGTTATCAGTTGAGTAAAAGTAATAAACAACTCTAATTGTTTCGCTGGTTTCTTCTCCGGAAATTCTTCGTAAGACTTTCAAGTCAAAGACTTCAAAATCAGAACCAACGGATAACCCTTTGATAGCATATTTTGAATAGTTAACTATATTGCCATCAACGATAATATTCTCTCCTGCAATTGGTGTAGTTTGTGCAGACGCACCAATTGCGCTCATTAGAAACGATATTGCTAAGATTACTTTATTCATACTTTTGGACGCGAGGGTCTATTACTGTTTCGACGCTTTTTACTTCTTTAACTATTATTTTTTGTCCGCCTTGAGCAATGGATTTTTCGGGAATTGGTGTAATTGCAAAACTTACCTTTTCTAAGTTTCCTGTTACTGAAAAACCTGATCCAAATTGCCTGTTTAATGTATACCCACTAGTTACGTTCCCGTTTTCAGCCGGATTAAAAAAGAACGTATTACCACTATCATCTGCCAGAGGACCAACCAATCCTCCAAAAGCGAGAATTGCATTAGTATGAGCAGTTGATTCATCCTGTCCTTTCGCTCCATTCCAGGCTTCAATCGTTTCATGGGCAACGGCTGCACTGGCAGTGAATCCTCCCTTATTTGATTCACCGTCAAACTTGGAAATGTCACCCATATCAAGCAGTTGCTTCCCATCTTTGCCACCAAATTTTGCAAACGTTACCCCGTCAATGTTCTTTTTGGCCTCAATTTTGGCGGTCGGTCCAGAAGTAATTGCATCAAATAGCGCCTTGTCGCCATCAGTCTTAAGACCCTTCCGAAATCTTTCAACTGCCTTCTTGTTCGTTGGATCCAGACCTTTGATTCCCAGCTTTCCTTTTTCATTGGTAATCGTAAGTTTCTTGCTCGTCACACTGCCTTGAAGATCTCGAAGGTACTCATCCTGAGCGTCTCCAGAAACTTCTATGTCCAAACCTCTTGAATCCGTGAATTTTAGCGGCTCATTTCGGGAGTAAACATATAGATTGATTGATTGGGGGTCAAGAGCTCGTTTCGTTTCAATGTAAAGTGGATCCGCTCCCGTAAACCTTCCCAATTCCTTCTTGTACATTCGCGCTTGGGCGTAGTCGAGGCCGGTTTCTTCGTCGTTGATGTAGCCGGTGAAGCCCTGGCGGACGTCGTCGCCGACGTATTTGTCGGTCGTCGATCTGCCGCCGAGGCCGATGATCTCTTCGCCGTAGGGCATGTAATCCGTCCTTGAAACTACCGCGCCGTTCTCGTTGGTGTTGATCCTTGGCGTGCCCAAGTGATCGTTCGTCTGATACTGAACCTGCGGAGTCTGGCTTAGGCTGGTCGAGTATTCCGCGACAAGCTTTCCGCCGGCGTCATAAACAAAGATCACCGTTTCGGTCGCCGACACTTTCTTCACCCTCCGGCCGTCGCCGTCGAAATAATACAGCCCGATCGTCTGGTTCGACGCGTTTTTCACTTCTTTCTGTTTATTCTCGGCGTCGTAAGTGAAACTCCGGCCCTCGGCGTCGGTCAGCATATTGCCCGAAGGATCGTATGTGTAACCCTGCCCGCTCGTGAACCGGTTGTCGGAAGCGTTGATCGCCGGATTCGAAACCGCCGTGTTTGAGAACGACGCCGGAAAACTCGTATTCGCCTGATCAAACCGGCGATTGCCGTAGCGGTCAAACAAATAGGTCTGCTTCCACGCCGTCGATCCGCCCGCGATCTCTTCGGCACTGAGCAGTCTGTTCAACGAGTCGTACACATAGCTTTGATTGAGAACGAGCGGATCCTGGTTGCTTCGCTGAACGGTGATCGTCTGCGACTGGATGTTTCCGTTGTTCTTCGCCGTGTTGAGTTGGTTGTTCTCGACGACTCCGTAGGTGTAGTCGAGTTTAAGCAGATCGGTCGCGTTCTGGACTCTGCCGAGCGCGATCTCGGTCGGCTGAAGTCTTGAGTTGAACGCGGTCGTTTCCCAAGTCCCGTTGCCGAGTTGCATCGAGCTCACCGCTCCCGCCGCCGTGTAGCTGAAATGATGCGCGTAGTTCCAGTAGCCGTGGTTCGCGTTTCTCTTGCTCTGAACCTGCATCAGGTCACCGTCATTATCGAGCGTGTTCCTGACAACCCTTCCCGACGGATATTTCTCTTCGATGAGCGCGCCGGAGAGGTTGTAAGTGTACTCCATCTCATTATAGACGGTCCCGTCCGTCGTCTGTTTGCTTTTTTTCACGCGGCCGAAGGCATCGAATTCGGTGTTTTCTGATACCGAGAACGGCGTCGAACCCGACCCGGTCGTGACCTTGATCAGTTGCCCCATGGCGTGCGAGAGATTGTCGTAAGTATAGTAAACAGGAAGCGTCGCGTTGTCGTCGTATGATCTTTCGGTCACCCGGTTCAGAGCGTCGTAAACGTAGGTCGTGGTGATCGACCGGGCGTCCGTCTTTGAAGTCAGGTTGCCGTTGGGATCGTAGGCGTACAGGATCGTTCCCGATTCGGGGTTTGACGCCGATTTCAAACGCGACAGCGCGTCGTAAACGAAGGTGCGCGTCTGGACTCCCTGACTGACCGTGAGCAGGTTGTTCAGCACGTCATAGCCGTAAACGGTGTACTGATTGGGATCGTCGATCGCCCCGAGTTCGTTCGAAGCGTTCGGCTCATCGACCCGCTTCAGTTGTCCGAGCGCGTTCGTGATGCTCCGCCGCAGCTTTCCGGCCTGATCGGCAACGGTCACGGCCGTGCCGATCTGACTGCCCGAGGTGGCCAGCCCGTAGTCTGTCAGGACTTCGGCATTGTCGGGCGTCGTTACTTTCCAGACCCGACCGAGGTCATCGTAGAAGCTTTCCGTCCAGAGTTTGGTGTCGCCCGTCCGGTACGGATTCGTGACCCGTTTGGGGCGGCCCATCTGGTCGAACTCCGTTTCCGTGAAGACATCGCCGTCCGAGTCGACCGATTGCGTCCGGACGGTTCTTCCCAAACCGTCGAACCATGAATAGTCTTCCTTCCACTTCGCGTCGTCGATCTGCGACGAGACCTTCACCCAGCGCGTCGCGTCGGACGTTCCGGCGCCGTATTCGGTGACGGTCTCCTGACCGTTCGGTGCGGTCACGGTGGTCGGACGAAGCAGCGGATCGTCGTATTCAACCGTCGTCGTCAAACCGTTGGCGTCGGTCGTCGTCAGAACAAGGCCCGTATTCGCGTCATACGTCATCTCGGTCGTGAGCGCGGTGTTCGCGCCGTGCGTTCCGTTCGGATCAGGAACCGGCGTCGACACCTTCGTCGGGTAAGCGTAAAAGTAGGTTGACGCGTACTCGGTTTCGGTCACGTTGCCGCGGGCGTCCCAAGATTTCCGGGGGTTTCCGAAGACGTCGTACTGGGCGTGGGTTTCAAGGTAAGAATCGCCCGCGACGTCCGTCCAGCTTCGGGTCGTCGTCGCATTGCCGCGATAGGCGGTGCCCGGGTCATCCCAGTTAGTCGTCGAACCCGGATTGAGCAGCGGATAGCTCCCGGTCTCGTCATAAACCACCTGACTCTTGGATCTCACCGTTCCGGAAGCGTCCCTGACCCGCGATTCTGCCGGAAGGCCTGTGATGTTCCTCGACTTGTAGTTCGTGTCGTACAGATAGTCCACCTCGCTGACGGAGGCGGTGTCGGTTGACTCGAACAACGCCGAGATCGTATCGATCGTGGCCGTCGCGGCGGTCGTGAGGTCGAGCACGATGTAGTTGTACGTCCTGACTTGTTTCGGGTTGAGGGCGGCGAAGTACTGCGGATCGCCGTTCGAGTCGTAGGTGATCTCGGTCATCTGCGCGAGCGCCGAGCTGCTCCCCTCTTCGAACGTGATGGCGACGGTCTTTTTCGTTCGCATGTCGCGGTTCGCCAGCGAGTGGCCGCCGGAGAGCGGCCCGGTCGTTTCATAGCTCGTCAGGTTCCGTCTCATGAGCCGGTCGTCAGGAGCCATCGCCCTGTCCTCGTAGCTGCGGCCGGTCTTTGCGTCGCCGAACCCGTACGGACGCCACTCGTCCTCAGGGTTGGGAACGTCATGGATATACTGCTGTGTATATGAAGAATCTGGGGCGGTGACCGTTACGACGTAAGGGGCCGGCTCAAGCGGCGTTCCCCTCGTCACGGCGTATGACCAGTGAATCTCGTCGTTGCCGGCGCCCGACGGGCTGACCCAGCGGTCCGTCACTCCGCGGTTGGCCTGGTCATAGGCCGGACCCGCGACCTCAAGCGCGGCGATCTGCGCGTAGGCGAATCGCTCGTAGGCACCCGTCGGATAAATGACTCGGACGATCTCGCCGTAGGGATCATACCGGAACTGATAGCTCTGCCCGTTCGGAAGCGTGATCTGCTTGAGGACCACGGGATCGAAGTTCGGCCCCTGGGACGTCGTGCCCGGGCCGCAGACGCGCACCGCGGCGTCCGAGTTGGTGAAAAGATGGTTCCCCGTGGCGCTCGTTTCCTGATTGCCGTTGCAGTAGATGTCGCTCGAAAAGGCGGTCGAATACGATGTGCCGTCGAAGGAGTTCGAAAGCGAGTCCCATGTAAAATCGATGTCGTAGGTGTCGCCGTCGAATCCCGGAAACTCCATCGTCGTCGTGCCCGAAGTCTGGTTCTGCACTCCGTTCCAGTTGAACGGAAGAGGATCGGACACGGCGCGGCCCATCGTATCGGTCCAAGTCCGCGTCGACGTGTTGAATGTCATCTTGTTGCCGTTACGGTCGCGGAACGTATGCGCCGGGGTTCCGGCGTTTCCGGATTCGGGCGGGCCGAACAGATAGTATGAGCCGTCCGGCAGGTACAGTGTACTCGACGACGAACCCGATTCCAGCCGCATCTTCGAACCGTCGACCGAGAGATAGGTTCCGGTCCAGTCGAGGGAACTGCAGCCGGTGATGACCGAACCGCATTCGATGGCCGCGTCGCTCGCTCTGAATTCGTGCGACGATCCGTCGGGCATCTGCACGCGGAGCCGCTTCATGTAGTAAAGGGGGTTCTCGGGTGTCGGGTTCTCCCACGGGGCGGGTGAATATGTCTGGCCCTCGTAGATCACGTCCTGCGTCGTCCCTTGATACAAGGAATAAGAGTAATCGATCCGGGGCGTCCCGAGGCCCGACGACCAGCCGGCGGCGCTTCGTTTGGCAAACATCGGCCTGACTCCGGTAATGGTGTCGCCTGTGAACGACTGCCAGAGACCGATATTGGCCATTTCCCAAACCTTCGACGAATAGCTGATCTCGATCGGTAGGCCATTTCCGGCGCGGCCACGGTAACCGCCGAGCGGAATGGAGAGTTCCATCGCGAGCGTCGACGGATTGACCCTCGCATTGCTTTTCAGTGCGTTGTCGGGACTGTAGCTCGTATCGCGGATGTTTTGGGCGCCGACGACGATAAATGCCAGGAGACCGGTGATTACCGAAAGAATAAGGCGGGCGCAAAGTGAAGCGGTCACGGCGTTTCGGGACTTTTGTGATTTGTTCGTGTTCATTGTCTGATCCTCAAGCTGTTGTCAATCGGGTGTGCAAAAACTGCGACGGTCCGGATTCGATGCGGCTACCTGCGGTAAAACGCAGGTACCGGGATGTCCGCGCTCATTCCCCATTGCTGCTGACGGGTCGTTCCGGTCGCCGATTGAAGGATGTACCAGTCGCCGGTCGAGGGCCGCCAGACGGCGATGTCGGTCTTGCCGTCGCCGTCGTAGTCGTTCTGGACAAGAATGTCGGAAGCGAGGCCGTAAGGTGTCTGCGTCACGTTTCCGGTCGTGCTCTGGCGGATGTACCACTTGGTGTCGGTGGTTCTGAAGAGCGCGTAGTCGGCCCGTCCGTCGCCGTCATAGTCTGACGGAACCGGTTTGTCGCCGGTCGTTCCGATCGGGATCTGCTGGACCTGTGAGTCGCTGCTGTTCGCGGAATAGAAGGTGGTGTTCGAGTCGCGCCAGACGCCGATGTCTGCACGGCCGTCGCCGTCATAGTCGGCAGGCGCCGGAATGTCGGTGTTGAGTCCGAACTGCGTCTGCTGGAGCTGCGAGTCGCTGCTTTTGAGGATCTTCCAGTAACCGTAGCTCCCGTCAGGGTGAAAGACTGCCGGATCGGTCCTGCCGTCACCGTCGAAGTCGGCCTGTGCCGGCGTGTCTCCCGACGCGCCGAGGGTGAAGGTGTAGTAGGTGTTGTCCGAGCTTTTCGTGATCCACCAGTCACCATTGCGGAAGATCGCGAAGTCGGTCTTTCCGTCGCCGTCATAGTCGCCTTCGACCGGATCGTCGCCGCTCGTGCCCCACGTGAAGAAGGTCTGCGCCGAACCGGTTCCTCCGAGGACGTACCACGTTCCGTTAGAAGGCCGCCAAACCGCGAGGTCCGCCGGAGCCGCGGCGTTGGCGTTCGCATCCTCGACGGCGAGAAGCCTTGAACCGGCATAGATGTATTCCTTCGAAAGTTGGACCGGTGTCGGCGTCGGATCCGGAAGGAAGGGATTCACCCGTCCGATGAGCGAGGGGCTGTAGTCGGGTTTCCTGCGGGCGATGAGTTCGTCCTTTGCCGACTGCTCGAGGTAGCTCATTCCGGTGCCGAACACGCCGAGCGCGACGACCCCGATGAT
>JAKQII010000216.1 GCA_029557535.1 Acidobacteriota bacterium | reverse complement strand
CACGACGCGATCCAACGAACCCTCACGCATCCGCTTGACGCATTCTACTTTTGCCCGCACCTGCCGGACGCAGGCTGCGCATGCCGAAAACCGGGACTCGGAATGATCGAGCAGGCGGCGACCGACTTTTCGATCGATCTCAAACGCTCATGGATGGTGGGCGACAAAAGACTGGACATAGAACTCGGACTCAATGCCGGATTCCGGACCGTCATGGTCCGCACGGGCTACGGAAGCACGCACGAGGAAAATCTCGAACGCCGCCCCGAACTGATCGCCCAGACCCTCCTCGACGCGGTGCGGCACATTGTCGAATCAGACGGCAGTTGAATTCATGTCGGCGACCGGAAACTCGAGCGTAAAGGTCGCGCCCGCGTCTTCGCCCCCGCTTTCGACGCGTACGGTCCCGTTGTGCATCTCCGTCAAATAGCGCACGATCGCGAGTCCAAGCCCGAGCCCGCCGGCCTGTCCCGTTCCGATACGGTCCTGCCTGAAACGCTCGAACGCGAATGGCAAAAATTCCGGGCTGATACCGATTCCGCTGTCCTTAACCTCAATCACCAGCCGATCCGACGCGACCGACATCGAAACACCGATCCGGCCGCCATCAGGCGTGAATTTCACAGCGTTGGTCAGAAGGTTCGCGAGGATCTGCTGCATGCGGTTCGGGTCACCCATGATCCGGGTCTCGCGAGCCGAATCGTCGATCGCGGTCGCGACCTCGATTCGCTTCTGGGCGGCCGCCGGTTTGATGGTCTCAACCGAATTTCTGACGACGTCACCCGGGTTGACCGAGACCAATTCCAGCGTCAGCTTGCCGGAGATGATGCGCGCGACGTCGAGCAGGTCGCGGATCAGCCGACTTTGGTTCTCGGCTCCGTTGATGATCGTATCGATCGCTTTCGCCTGGGTACGCGCGTCGACATCGCCGGTCTTGAGGATCTGCGCCCAACCGAGGATCGAGTTGAGCGGAGTTCTCAACTCATGCGAGATCATCGCCATGAATTCGTCGCGCTGACGGTTAGCGATCTCAGCGTCGTGCCGCGCGTTCTTCTCGTTTTCGAGCAGCCGTTCGCGTTCGCCCGCGTTCCTCACGAGTTCGACGTTCGCTTCCTGAAGTTCCGACGTCCGCTCGTCGACGCGTCGTTCGAGACCGGCGTTTGCCTCGCGCAGCGCGCGCTCGGCGAAGGACCGTTTGCGGATCTCGAACAGCACCACGAACACAGCGAGCGTCAAAGACGCCGTCCCCGAACTCGCGCCGGCGATGATCATCCAGTAGTTATTCTTGAGAGTTTGTTCAAGATTTTCTTCGCGGACCGACAAGAGCCTGAGTTCTTCCGCCTTCATCGCGCTGACCATCGACCGTATCGAGTCCATAAGGTCGCGCTCCTCGAGCTTCTGCATCTCGGCTTCGGCGCGTTCAAGATCGAGCGTTTGCCGGTACGCGATGTAACGTTCGGTATAGCGGACCTTCTCGCGAACGGCACGGTCGAGCTCGGACAGCTGTTCGTCCTGTCGCGGATTGTCGCGCACCAGATCGCGCAGTTCCTGCAGTTTCGCAAACGCGGACTTTTTGCCGGATTCAAAGGGCTTGAGCAACTCCTCGTTCCTGGTGATCACAAACCCGCGCCCGCCGGTTTCGATGTCGATCGTCCCGGCGAGCGTCTCGTCGAGCGCCAAAAGGATCGACTGCGTCTTCTTCTCCCACTTGATCGCCTGCTCGAGCGATGCCGAATTCTGATGCGCGAGGTACCCGATCATCGCCAGCATCAGCAACGCAAAGATAAGGATCCACGGAAGAATTTTCTCCAGGGCGCTTGTCATCGGATCGATTGGTTGGGGAAAAACCGGCTCAGCCGGCGCGGCCGAAGTCGTCTTCGATTCGAACGATGTCGTCCTCACCAAAGTAATCACCGGTTTGAGTCTCAATGAATACGAGAAGATCGTCGGTTGGGTTCTCGACTCGATGCGCGGCGCCGACGGGAATGTCGACCGCCTGTCCGGCTGGGACTAGAATTTCAGCGCCGTTTAGGGTAACTTTAGCTTGGCCGCGGACAACGTACCAATGTTCAGACCGTCGCGCGTGCTTTTGATAACTAAGCCGCTTTTCCGGCAGAACTTCTATCCGCTTTACTTTGAATCCTTCGCCCTCGTCGAGGATCGTGTAACTCCCCCACGGGCGTTGGTCGGTGGTTTTCATAACTGCTACATCTTTTATCAGCCAATAGACTTTCGATTGTCAAACTGACCAATTCTTCGAATCACTATGATGTTCGACGAAGCAAAAAACTGGCTCACCGAAGGAAAACTCGCGCGAAAGCTGCAAAACCTGATCGTCGGTCGGCTTCTGACCATATTTCTCCTGCTCGTCCTGAGCTGGGTTTGGAACAGCGGCCATCTCAAGCTCTCATACGAGGATTTTCCGCGTGGGCTTTTCCTTGTTTTCCTGATCGCAGTCGGCCTCACGATCGTTTATCTGTTCCTCCTGCGGATGAACCGGAATTATCGGCTGCAGACGCGCGTCCAGCTTTTCCTCGATTCCCTGCTCATCACCTGGCTCGTATGGCGTACCGGCGATCTGACGTCGCCGTACATCATGCTTTATCTCGTCCTCATCAGCGTCGTCGGATTCTTCCTGACCGCAAAGGAAACGATCCTTGCCGCGGTCTGGTGCGTGCTGCTTTTCACCGTTCTATCGATCCTGACGACGACCCACTTGCTTCAAACCTTCGGGACTGCGCCGGAGATGCGGCGTGTCGTCCAGATCATCAGCTTCAACGACATCGCGTTCCTTCTCGTCGGCCTGCTGGCATCGCGCCTTTCAGACCGATTGGCGTCCGGAGAGAAGTTGCGGGAAACGACGCAGACTCTCGCGAAGCTGCAGGTGCAGCACGAAAGGATCATCGAATCGATACGCTCGGGACTGATCACGACCGATCTCGGGGGAAACATCATCACCTTCAATTCCGCGGCCGCCGAAATCACCGGTTATACGTCGGAAGAAATGATCGGCAATTCGATCAAGGAACTTCTTGGCGAAATCGAAAACGCGATCGCGACATCGGCCTCGCAAACG
>JAKQII010000210.1 GCA_029557535.1 Acidobacteriota bacterium | reverse complement strand
CTGAGAAGTTTTTGTCGATCTCGCTCGACGGAATCAAGGACGGCGATTTCACGATGATCCTCGGTTATCCCGGCGGAACCACAAGATACCGCGAAAGCCAGGCCGTTGAATACAATCAGGACGTCAGCTTTCCGTTCATCGTCAACTACCTTCAGGCCTGGACCAACGGCTTGGTCAAAGCCGGCGAAAACGACGAGGAAAAGCGCGTCAAACTGCAGGCCGACGTCTTCAGTCTGAACAATTCGATCAAGGCGTACGATGGCGGCGTGATCGCCATGAAACGCGCGAAGATCGTCGCCCAGAAACGGGCCGAGGAAGAACGGCTCGCGACCTGGATCAATGCCGATCCCGCCCGCAAGGCCAAATACGGAGACGTTCTCGCGGGACTCAAATCGGTTTCCGACGACTACTACAAATACGCCGTCAAGGATCGCGTCCTGCGGACGATTCCAAATCAGGCCTCGGCACCCGTTTTCGGCTGGTTCGTGGACGCCGTGATGAGCGTTCAGCGCGGCGCTAAGATCGACGATCGCAAAAAGGCCCAGATCATGGGAATGATGGCAGAAAGCGATCCCGTGATCGAACGCGAGGTCCTGCGCTACTTCCTGAAGGCGGTCGACGCCTTCCCGGCCGACCAGAAGTTCGCTCCGGCTGAAAAGATCTTCGGTGGCAACTCGCCGAAGGACCGACGCAACGCGGAGAACGCCTGGGTCGAGAACGTCGTCGCGAACGGCGATCTGAACACGGCCGATGCGATCATCGGCCTGTACGGAATGTCGGCCGCTGATCTCAAGGCGAAGTTCCCGCAGCAATTTGCGATCGCGGAGGGTATCATCGCGGCCCGCGGCGAATACGCGGCTCGCGGTCGGGCATTCGGCGAGAAGATTGACCCGCTGCGCCTTCAGTTCCAGAAGGCGATGGCTGAGATGAAGAACAACCAGCCGTATCCTGATGCTAATTCGACGCTCCGGTTCACATTCGGCAACGTCCGCGGCTATCAGCCGCGAGAGGCGGTGACATACGCACCGTTCACGACGCTCGCCGGCGTCATGGAGAAGGAAACGGGGGTCGACCCGTTCACTTCGCCCGAAAAGCTGCGACAGTTGTTCGCATCGAAGGATTACGGTCGCTATGGCGTCAACGGCACGATGCCCGTGAACTTCCTGACAACCAACGACATCATCGGAGGAAACTCGGGCAGCCCGGTGCTGAATGCCAAAGGCGAACAGATAGGCATCGCGTTCGACGGCAACTACGAAGGACTCGGCAACGACATGTTCTTCGATCCGACATATGGCCGGACGATCGTCGTCGATATCCGTTACGTGTTGTTCCTGACCGAAAAGTTGGGTGACGCGAAATGGATCGTCGATGAAATGACGCTGGTCGGCGGTGCGAAGGCGATGAAGGCGAAAGCGTAAGCAATTTCAGGATTTCAAGCCTTCGGCATTCAAAACCTTCGGTATTCCAGATTCCAGAATCCCATCTAGTTCGGAATCGAAACTGGCGAAGGACTGCCTTCGGGAATGCCGAAGGCTTGGAATCTTGGAATCTTGGAATCTTGGAATCTGGAATCTGGAATTTTGGAATCCTGGAATCTTGGAATTTTGGAATCCTGGAATCTTGGAATTTTGGAATCCTGGAATCTTGGAATCCTGGAATCTTGGAATTTTGGAATCTTGGAATCTGGAATCTTGGAATCTTGGAATCTTGGAATCTGGAATTCAATACGCGAGCTTTATCGAGTTCATCCCCCGAAGGATCGCCTTTTGCCGGCGCGCGATGCGTTTCGGGTTCTTCTTCGGGTTAAAAACATTAAGCGGCGACGGGATCATCGCCGAAAGATACGCGGCCTCCTGCGGTGACAGCTGGGAGGCCGACTTGTTGAAATAGACCCGTGACGCCGCCTCGGCTCCGTAAACCCCATCCCCCCATTCGATAACGTTCAAGTAGACCTCGAGAATCCGCTTTTTCGACAATTCCCTTTCAAGAAAATACGTGTAAACGGCCTCACGGCCCTTTCGCAGAAAATTGCGGTCCTCGGACAGGAACAGATTTTTCGCAAGCTGCTGCGAGATGGTTGACGCGCCGCGCTTGAAAGACGGCATCGGCGGGATCCAGTCGTTCGGATCGTAATCGCCCTCTTCTTTTGCTTCCTTTTCGCCTTCTTTGACCGCTTCGTCCCACGCCTTTTCGATCGCGTCCCAGTCGAAGCCGTGATGCTCGAAGAACCGCGCGTCCTCGCCGGCGAGGACCGCCCGCTGGAGATTCGGCGAGATCTGTGAGATTGGCTGCCAGATCATGTACTTACGGGGCTCCTTGCCGTCCTCGCGCGCTTCCGAGAGACGATATTCGATCATCGACGTCGTCGACGGGTTCTCGGTCTTCAGTTTCGCTATCGACGGAAACGTGACGATCTCGTAGATCAGCCAAACGGCGACCGCGCCGCAAAGCGTCAGGAAAAGGATTTTGGTCCAATACCACATAAGCATTTTGGATTTGGGAATTCGGATTTTGGATTGCCTGGATTTCCGAAATCCGCAACGACAAACGCGAAATCGTCCAATTATGTTTCAAAGCCGAGCAATTCTGAAGTCGTAACCGCCAATCCGCAATCCGAAATCACAATTCTGCAATGAGGTTAGCGACGATCTTCCCGCTCGAGATGACTCCCGGAAGCCCCGCGCCGGGATGCGTTCCGGCGCCCGCGAAATAAAGTCCGCGAACGTCTTCGCTCTTGTTGTGCGGACGAAGATAAGCGGATTGCATAAGCGTCGGCTCGACCGAAAACGCGCTTCCGAGATAGCTGTTGAGTGTGCCTTCGAAATGCGTCGGATCGATCACATGCTCCGTCACTATATGCTTCGACAGATCAGGTAAATAGTGTCTTTCAAGATAGTTAATGATTCGGTCCCGATACGGTCCGGCGGCCTTCGGCCAGTCCGTCGGACCGCCCAGATGCGGCACCGGCGAGAGGACGTACCAACAATCGCAGCCTTCCGGCGCAAGCGACGGATCCGTCGCCGTCGGCCGATGAAGATAAAGCGAGAAATCGTCCGCCAGCGTTTTGTTGACGAAAATATCGTCGAGCAACCCTCGGTAACGTGGACCAAGAAGGATCTCATGATGCGCGACATCATCGTATTTTCGGTCGGTGCCGAAGTAGATCACGAAGAGCGACATCGAATACGTCATCTTCCTGATCTTCGCGTCGGTATATTTCCGTCGCCATTCCGGCGCGATCAGATTCAGGTAAGTCGAGGCAACGTCGCCGTTTGAGACGACCGCGTCGGCGTCAAGCATCTTGCCGGTTTGCAGTTTCACGCCGCGGGCCGCGCCTTCACGAACGACGATCTCGGCCACTTCCGAATCGGTCATGACGCTTCCGCCGATATCCGTAAATAATGCGCCCAGTGCGTTTACAAGCGCTCCGGTGCCTCCCATCGCGAACCACACGCCGAACTTCTGCTCGAGTTCGTGGATCATCGCATAGATCGAGGTCGAGGTGAACGGATTGCCGCCGATCAGGAGCGGATGAAAGCTGAATGCCTCACGAAGTTTCTCGTTCTTGAAGAACCTCGAGGCGAATTTGTAAACGGAGCGGTCGGAGCGGAGCTTGATCATTTTGGGAACGATCTTGGCCATGTCCCAGACCGAAGAGAACGGTTTGTCGATCAGTTCGAACCCGACGCGGTAGATCTCGTCGAGCGAAGACGTAAACCGCGCATACGACTTGACTTCTTCGGGCGCGATCTTCGCGACCTGAGCGATCAGATTTTCACGATTGTCGTTGTAGTTGAAAACCGTGCCGTCTTCCCATCGGATGTTGTAAAAGGGATCGAGTTTGACCAGCTGCAGATAGTCCCGCGTATCGCGCTTCGCGGCGGAGAACAGCTCATCGATCAGCCACGGCGCGGTGATGATCGTCGGCCCGCCGTCGAACGTGAAGCCCTCCTGCTGATAAACGTACGCCCGTCCGCCGAGTTTGTCCCGCTTCTCGACGATCGTCACGTCGTGTCCATTAGCCTGCAGACGGACAGCCGCGGAAAGTCCGCCGAAACCGCCTCCGATAACCACGATCTTCATTGTGGAATTAGTCCCCTTGTTCCCCAAACATGCAGCAAATCCAGATTAAGAAGGCATCGCGCAAAAGACAAGCGGCGACCGTGATCAAGCCACGGGCGGACGGAAAAAGACGGTCTTGACCGCCCGGATCGTGTTGGCGTGGATATCGACCGTGTCGTCGAGCTCGGCAGCGTAACCGCCGCTCATCGTTGTCACGATCGGAACACCGAGATACCGTGCGAATTCGAGGACCGACCGATCCCGGCGGAACAGACCGACCTTTGTCAGCGCGAGCCGACCGAGTTTGTCCGACTCGAACGGATCCGCACCGCCGAGATAAAAGATCATTTCGGGTTGTTGGACGCTCAGCCGGTCGAGCGCTTCGGCCAGTGTGCCGAGGTACTCGTCGTCCCCGGTTCCGTCGGCCAGTTCGATGTCGAGATCCGACTCCTCTTTGAAGAGCGGATAGTTCTTCGCCCCATGGATCGAGAAGGTAAAAACGTCCGGATCGCGGGCAAAGATATGCGCGGTCCCGTTGCCCTGATGAACATCGCAGTCGATGATCAGAAACCGGCGCGCGACCCCATCGCGCTGCAGAACGCGGATCGCGACGGCGACGTCGTTGAGTACGCAAAATCCCTCGCCGCGGTCGGGATACGCATGGTGCGTCCCGCCCGCCAGGTTTGACGCTATCCCGGATTCGGCCGCCGTGCGTGAAGCGAGGATGGTTCCGGAAACTGCGTGGAGCGTTCGCCGCACGAGAGATCGTGACCACGGAAGGCCAAGTTTGCGGATCTCCTTCGGGCTTAGGTTCCCGCCGATGAGCCGTTCCAAATAGTCCCGCGTGTGAACGAGACGAAGATCTTCGATCTCCGCCGGTTCCGGTTCGATTATCTCGTCGGGCAAGAGCGTGCCCTCGGCGAGCAGTTGATCGCGGACGAGTTCGAACTTGCGGATCGGAAACACATGTCCCTCGCCGATATCCGCGTAGTAGTACGGTGAGTAATAGAGCCGGTAACCGTTGTGCATAATTTCAGATTCCAGGCCGCCGGCATTCCAGGCCGCTGGCATTGCAGGCCGCTGGCATTCCGGGCCGCCGGCGTTCCGGGCCGCCGGCATTGCAGGCCGTTGGCATTCCAGGCGGTTGGCATTCCAGGCCGCTGGCATTGCAG
>JAKQII010000204.1 GCA_029557535.1 Acidobacteriota bacterium | reverse complement strand
GTTCTCCTTCTTGCGGTTCATCCACGCGTCGAACGCCTCGTCCATGACGACGAAACCCATTTTGTCGGCCAGATCGAGGAGTTCGGGTGTCGGCGGATTATGCGACGTCCGGATCGCGTTGACGCCCATCTCGCGCATGATCTCGAGTTGTCGCTCGAGTGCGCGGTAGTTGACCGCCGCGCCCAGAGCGCCGAGGTCGTGATGGTTGCAGACTCCCTGCAGATAGAGGCGTTCGCCGTTCAGGAGAAAGCCCGTTTCGGCGTCCCACTTGATCGTCCGGATGCCAAACCGCGTTTCGTACGAATCGACGACCTTCCCGTTCTGAATGATCTCGGTCAGGGCAAGGTAACGATTCGGTGACGCGACGCTCCAGAGCTTCGGTTTCGCGATCCCGAAGTTCGCCGCCAGTTTGCCAGACGAACGCGCGCCGAGGGATTTGAGTTCGGCGTTCGAGGTTGACAGAGGTTTCGCCGCGCGGTTGCCGTTCGCCCCGATCTCAAAAACTGACGTCCGGATCCGGACGTCGGAGGTCTTGTCGGAATCGTTGTCGACAATTGTTTCGATCTTCACGGTTGCGGTGTCGTTCGAAACTTCCGGCGTTGTGACAAATGTTCCCCAATGCCCGACATGGATTGGGTAGGATTTCTGCAGCCAGACATTTCGGTAGATGCCCGCGCCGGGGTACCAGCGCGAGGATTCGGGAAGATTCTCGACGCGGACCACGATAACGTTGTCCTTGCCGAATTCGATCAGCGGCGTCAGATCGAGCCTGAACGATGAATATCCGTATGCCCAGCCGCCGGCGAACCGGCCATTCACCCAAACGGCGGGATACGACATTACGCCATCGAAATCGATGTAAATCACTTTGCCGGAATCGCTTGCGGGAACGCGGAAATGCTTCCGGTACCAGCCGACGCCATCGTACGGGCGCTTTCCTGTCTCGCCCGGAAGATCGCGGATGAAATCGCCTTCGATCGCCCAGTCGTGCGGGAGATCAAGTGCACGCCAGGCTGAATCGTCGAAGCCCTCGCTGGTGTATGAGACGTCTTCACCGATATTTCCGGCCGGTCGATCGAACTTCGCGCCTGACGTTACGACGAACTCGTTTCCCGATGCGCGGACCCAGTCCTTGATCTTGGCGTAGCTCAGTTCGCCGGCCGATTCCGGCGGATCGTCGCGCTTGAAACGCCACCCGCCGTTGAACGAGGAGCGTCCAGACTGCGCGATGTTGATCGTTGCGGTAAAGAACGTTACGGCGATCAGAATGAAGATTTTCGTTTTCATATGCTGCAAATTCGAGCTCTTGTCTCACGCGGAGCCCGCCAAGATCGCCGTGTCAATCAGACAACCTTCGCGAACTCCGCGATCTCCGCGTGTGATCTCACGCGGAGCCCGCCAAGATCGCCGAGTCAATCAGACAACCTTCCCGAACTTCGCGAACTCCGCGATCTCCGCGTGAGAAGAAAAATCCCCGCAAAGTCCGCCAATATCGCGAAGAGGATTCAACCGAATTCGCGTCCCTCGCGGTCGTTGCGCGTGACCTCACGCATAGTTCGTCATGAACGCAAAGAAGACCGCCTCGAGAAGCGGTGCGACCGTCCGACTGATCTTACGTGCAGAATTCATCGGTAATCAGGGCTTTTTCGGTTTCTTCACGTCGGGCGCGAGGCTCTCGTCGATGTCGGCGGACGCTGATTTGACGCGGCGATATTCAAGGTCCGAAGTGTCTTCGGCAAGCCGCGGCCCTTTGTAGATCAGCGCGAATTCGGCGATGGCTGTCGTTTTGTCCGCGCCGAATCCCGAAAGCGATACGAGCTTAATGTAACGCGCCTCTATCGTTTTTCCGAACGGAATCGTCTGCGGGTCGAAAGTCGAGAGAAACTCGCCGCGCTTGATCTCGCGCCAATTCCTTCCATCGTCGCTGATCGCGAAGCTGTATTCGCGAATGTCGCCCTCATGATCGCGGTGGTTCTGGCGCGGCATCAGCACGAAACCCGAGAACGCGACCGCTTTCGGGAACCTGAGCACGAGCTCCCGGTTCCGGCGCTCGCTTTTTTGATCGCCCGCGATCCAGAAAGTGTTCGGGTCGCCGTCGAATGCGAGGACCTGTTCCTTGACGTCGGTCAGCGCGCCGAGCCGGAGCATGATCCGCGTCGGGAATAGGATGGAACGGAACGCGGCCGGATCGATCGCCGTTTTCGGGTCGAACCGATCACTTGCCATGTACTCAAGGATCGAACGCCTGAGTTGGCGTGCGGCGATACGTTCGTCGAGTTTGTTCTCGAGATCGGCACTCGAAACGAAAAGCTTGCCGCGCCCGACGCGCGCTTCGAAGACGAGTCCGAGCCTGTAGTTGCGGTTCCAGTCGTCGATGGGCTGGACAATCGGCGCAAGATCCTTCGGCATACGGTCGAGATTGACGGCGCGCGCGCCTCGGACGAGTTCGTTCCACTGCCAGTCGTTGAATTCCCCGGTCGGGAAACCGGCGAGCGCCGGGTGCGACTTGTCGACCCAAAGTCCGAGCATTCGTCCCCAGGCCGGGTTCATCAATCGGTTCCAGAAGACGGGGACGGTGTCGAGCGGCGGCGACGTCCAGTTGAGATCGGCCTTGCGCGGCATGTAAAGCACCTTGCCGCCTTTTTTTAGTGCCGCTTCGGCCTCGTCCCACGAATGCGTGATCAGCACCTCCTTCGGTTCAGCTCCTTTTTGTTTGGCCGGATAAACCCAAAAGTTCCAGTCGTTTTCAAACTCGGTTCCGGCGACCCCGACGACCAATTTGAAAGCGCCCGGCGAGGCGTAGCGCGACAGATCGGCCGCAACCGTCCCGGTGTTGTTTTTTCCGACCGGGATCGACCGTTCGAATTGGCCGGAATCGGCGACCGATCCAGACGAATCGATGATCTTCCAATAAACGGTCGCCTTTTCGATCGGCTCTTCTCCGAAGTGGGCGATCTCGATCTCGGCCTCAAACCTTTCGTCGTCCGAAAACGTCCGCTTGTACAGCCGCGCGAGCGGGACCGTTTCGCCGTTGAACCTTCGGAATTCCTTCGCCGTGACGTAGGCTTTTTCTTCCCAGAACGTGTCGAGCAGCCCGACGAGCGCCGTCCCCTGTCCGATGTAATCGTGAAGGTCGAGAAGCTGGAATCCCGCCATTCCCGGCGTTCGGAGATTGGCTTCGATCTCTTCCTTGTAGCAGTTCAGCTGGAACTTGCCCGAAGCCATCGCGAACTGTTTGTTCATCGCGAGCACGCCTTTTTTGCGGGCCGATTCGCGAAAGATCTCGTAGTTTCCGGGTCGCAGATAGCCGGTGAATTTCTTGATGACGTCGAAATCGGGATACGCGACCCATTGGCCGAGCTCGTGCGATAGGACCGGAACGCCGATCCCGTCGAGCGAAGCCGCGTAGTCTTTTCCGAACCAGGCGGAGTTTCCGCGCAGCGGTTTCGGCCCGATGCGCTGCATCACGAGATAATCGGTGCCAACAGCGAGGTTCGGCACCTCGCGTTCGGTATGACCCGTGCCGTTCGTGTAGAGACGCCGCGGATCGGCCTTGCCGTAATGCGCGATCCATTTGTCGAACGCGTCCTTCCAGCGGCCTTTCGGTTCGTTGCTCGGGGAAAGAAGCAGGAACGAGGGGTGGTTGCCGTAAGCGCGGATCATGCGGTCCGTTTCTTCGTACAGGGTCGTCTCCATCGGCGTATCGGGCGAGACCTCATTCCACATTCCGGGTTCGGGCTGAAGATAGATTCCGAGTTCGTCCGCTGCCTGGAATGCGGCGTCGGGCGGGCAGAACGAGTGGAAACGGATGTGATTGATCCCCCAGTCCTTGTTGATTTTGAAGATCTTGCGCCAGTATCCGACGTCGGTCGGCGGATAGCCGGTCAGCGGGAAATCGCCGCCGTGATGCGTCCCGCGCAAGTAGATCGTGCGTCCGTTCAGTTTGAGCTCGCGACCTTCGGCGCTGATCGCGGCGAAGCCGAACGTCACCGTCCGCGAGTCCGAATATCCGCCGCCTTCGAGGCCGATCGTGACGGTTTTCAGATCCGGATGAAATTCGTTCCACGCGGTCGCGTCGGGGAAGTCAAGTTCGATCTCGGCCGTGCCGCCCGATTCAGACCACTCGACCGGGAACGGCTTTCCGTTCGCCGCGATCGTTCCCGTGCGGACCGTGCCCGATTTGTTGCCGATCCTGATCGCGATCCTTGCCGATTTCGATGCAAGATCGGGAAACACCTGCACGTCGTCGATCCAGACCGGCGAACGAGCCTGAAGTTCGATCTTTCCGATGATCCCGTTCCAGCTCATCCCGAGCGAGTCCGAGACGCTGTGCGCGTCGGGCCTGTATTTCTCGAGCATCCGGTTGTCGACACGGACGGCGATCCGGTGTTTGCCCGGCGCGAGCATTCCGAGGTCGTACTCGTGCGGCGCGACGAGCGACCGGTTCGATCCGACGCGAACGCCGTCGATGAATACCGTCGACTCCCAACGCGGGCGTTCCATGAAGACGACGACGCGTTTTCCGCTCCATTCGGCGGGGACGTCGATCTCGCGCGAATACCACGCAGCGCCAAGATAGTGTTTCGGCGGCTGCGACAGGAACGGGACCTTCACATTTCCGGCACTGATGAAATCCTTGTAATCGGCGCGCAGCGACCAGTCTTTGTCGTAGAGCGACAGCACCCACGGAGTCCGAGCCGTGATCTCGTTCCCGAATCCTTGCGACTGGAGGATTCCGGGAAGTTTGATCGAATCAGCCAGATCCCGGCTCTGCCAGCCTTCGGCGACACCTTTGTCATCTCGATCAAGCGCGAATTGCCACGCTCCGGCCAGATCGATCGTTCTATCCGTCTGCGTGTAACCGAGCGACGTCAGCAACAGGGTCGCGATCAACGTCTTGAATAAGATTGCATTCAGTTTCATAGCGACGAAATCGGGCACGGCGGGAACCGTGCGGACGACCCGGGAACGGTCGGATTTGATGCCTGAGGCCGTTTCCTAAAAGATTGGTCAATCCAATTTGCTTCCCGACAGGTTTTCGTTGCCAAACCATAACGTTTTTGTTATTGTCTAGGCATCATACTTAGTTAAGCGGTTTACTGTTCTATCAAAAAATATACGTTTCGGGTCGAAATGGCAATACGGAACATGCTGAAACGGCTTGGAAGAATCGTCTTTCGAGCAAATTGGTCAAACAAGAGTTAATTATGTCTAAGGCAGAGCAATCAAATTCGAAATACAAATTTGTTAAATACCTTTGGAACGACAGTGAAGTCGAGGGAATGGACGGCGTCGATCGTCTCGTTTATCGGTCGAACCGTCTCGGCGATGACCTGACGCTGACCAACACCGGCGGCGGCAACACATCGTCGAAACTCATGATGGAGGATCCGCTGTCGAAAGAAGAGGTCGAGGTCCTTTGGCTCAAAGGCTCGGGCGGAGATCTTCGCACGGCGAAGCGCGACGGATTCGCTTCGCTTTATCTCGATAAGGTCCGCGCGATGAAGCCGATCTATCAGAATCATCCGGAGAACGGCGCGAAGACCCAGATCGAGGACGCGATGTACCCGATGTACTCGCACTGCGTTTTCGACCTCAACCCGCGCGCCTGCTCGATCGATACGCCGCTTCACACGCTGGTGCCGTTCAAGCACGTCGACCATCTTCATCCGAACGCCGTGATCGCGGTCGCGGCTTCGGTCAACCAGGAAAAGCTGACGAAGGAGATCTACGGCGAAGAGGTCATATACATTCCGTGGCAGCGTCCCGGATTCGATATCGGACTCCGGATCGAACAGCTGATCAGGGAGAATCCGAACGCGAAGGGAATCCTTCTCGGTCATCACGGCATGAGCTCGTGGGACAACAACGACAAGACCTGCTATGAGACGGCGCTCGAGATCATCGACCGCGCGGCGCAGTTCATCGAAGAGCGCGACAAGGGCGAATTGACGTTCGGCGGCCAGAAGTACATGGCCCTCGACGACGCCACACGCCAGCACCTGCAAACCGAGATCATCCCGTTCATCCGCGGCCAGGTTTCGATCTACAAACGCTTTGTCGGTACCGTTCAGGACGACTGGAAGATGCTCAGGTTCGTTAATTCGCACGACGGCCCGCGGCTCGCGGAACTCGGAACTTCGTGTCCCGATCACTTCCTGCGCACGAAGATCAAGCCGCTTTTCGTTGATTGGAATCCCGAAACCGGCGATCTTCAGGGATTGAAAGCGGCGATCGCCGATGGTTTGGTCGAGTACCGCAAGGATTACGCGGCGTACTATGACCGCTGCAAGCATCCCGATTCGCCGGCGATGCGCGATCCAAATCCGACGGTCGTTCTGATCCCGGGCCTCGGTATGATCGCGTGGGGCAAGAACAAGTCGGAATCGCGGGTGACGGCTGAATTCTATAACTGCGCGATCGAGGTGATGCGCGGCGCCGAAGCGATCGACGAGTACGAGGCGATGGACCAGCAGGAAGCGTTCGACATCGAATACTGGCTGCTCGAAGAAGCGAAACTCAAGCGCATGCCGCCCGAAAAGGAACTCGACCGCCAGATCCACGTGATCATCGGAGCGGGCGCCGGCATCGGCCGCGAGACCGCGCACCGGTTGGTCAAGGAAGGCGCGCACGTTGTCTGCGTCGATCTCAATGAGTCCGCGGCGAAGGAGACCGCCGACGAGATCATCGCGAAATACGGTCCGGGGATCGGCGTCGCCGGAACCGGAGTTTCGAACTGCGGTGTGGCGATCGGCTTTGGCTGCGACATGACGGACCGCGAGTCGGTCGCGAATATGTTCGAAAAGGTCATGCTCGCGTACGGCGGCATCGATTCGGTGATCGTCACCGCGGGTGTCTTCGTCCCGCCTGACAAATCGGGCCGCGTTGATGACGACAAGTGGGATTTCACCTTCGGGATTAACGTCAAAGGCGCGTTCATCGTCGCCGACGAAGCGAACAAGATCTTCAATCAACAGGGACTTACGGGCAATATTGTTCTGACGACGAGCGCCAATGCGGTCGTCGCCAAGAAGGGGAGCCTCGCCTACGACACGTCGAAGGCGGCCGCGAACCATCTGACGCGCGAACTGGCGATCGAATTTGCGCCGCTCGTCCGCGTTAACGCCGTCGCTCCGGCGACCGTCGTGAAAGGCTCGACGATGTTCCCTCGCGACCGTGTAATTGCGAGCCTGACGAAGTACGCGATCCCGTTCGATGAGTCAGAAGAGACCGAGGCGCTGACCGAAAAGCTCTCGCAGTTCTATGCGAAGCGGAGTCTGACGCAGACGCCGATCGAGCCGTCCGACCAGGCGGAGGCGATCTTCCTGCTGGTCTCGAAACGGCTTGGAAAGACAACCGGGCACGTGATCCCCGTCGACGGCGGTCTCGCCGACGGGTTCATGCGCTGATACCTGCGCGGGGTTCCCGGTCGCCCGATCGGGCATCACGCATTCCGACTTGGTTTCCCGCACCGAAATGCGGCTAAAATGCTGGTGACTAATGGCGAATAACTTTGTGATCGACGAAGAATTCATCGCCTCTCAAAACAGTTTGAAGGCTGATGAACTGGCCGAGGACCTTGAGTATCTCGGTCGCCGGCTTGCGCGCCGCGGTCTTGATCCGCGGTCCTTCGTGGAAAGGGCCAAATCGCTCAGGGTCGCCGTTCCCTCGTGGGGCGTGGGAACCGGCGGGACGCGGTTTGCGAGGTTTGCGGGAGCCGGCGAACCGCGAAACGTTTACGAGAAACTCGACGACTGCGCCGCGATAAATTCGCTCGTTCGTTCGACGTCCGCCGTCTCGCTCCATATTCCATGGGACAAGCCCGAAAGTGCCGAGACGTTGAAGAACTACGCGACGGCGCGCGGCCTGACGTTCGACGCGATGAACTCGAATACGTTCCAGGACCAGCCGGGCCAGGCCCACTCGTACAAGTTCGGAAGCCTCTCGCACATGGATCCGGCAACGCGCCGGCAGGCCGTCGACCACAATCTCGAATGCATCGAGCTAGGAAAGGCGATCGGATCGAAAGCGCTGACGGTTTGGGTCGGTGACGGCAGCAATTTTGCCGGACAGTCGAATTTCCGCGTCGCGCTCGAAAACTATCTCGGATCGATGCGCGAGATCTACGCCGCCGTCCCGGACGACTGGAAACTGTTCATCGAACACAAGATGTTCGAACCCGCGTTCTATTCCACCGTCATCTCGGATTGGGGGACGAACTACTATTGCGCCCGCGAACTCGGGCCGAAGGCGTATTGCCTCGTCGATCTCGGTCACCATGCGCCGAACGTCAACATCGAGCAAGTCGTTTCGCGGCTGATCCAGTTCGGCAAGCTGGGCGGATTCCATTTCAACGACAGCAAGTACGGCGACGACGACCTCGACACGGGATCCGTCAAGCCTTTCCAGTTGTTCCTGATCTTCAACGAGTTGGTCGATGCCGAAGTAAGCAAAGTTCCGGGATTCGATCCCGCGTACATGCTTGACCAGTCGCACAACGTGACCGATCCGATCGAGTCGCTGATGTCGAGCGCGGTCGAGGTGTCGAGGGCGTATGTCCAGGCGTTGCTCGTCGATCGCGAAGGACTTGCCGAGGCACAGCGGAAGGGCGACGCACTGCTCGCCCACTCGATCCTGAAAGAAGCGTTCACGACCGACGTCTCGGCCATTCTGGCGACGGCCCGAATCGAACTCGGCGGCGCCGCGGATCCGCTAAGCTGTTATCGCGCAAGCGGTTATAGGAACGAGAAGGCAAGAGAGCGGCCGGCGAGTTCGGTCATTTCGGCAGGCATAGTATAAACGCCGTTATTCTCCAGGCGTCGGTCCGGATCTCGCATCGGAGTCAACTGCGGATTTCGCGGATGACGCCGACAGATTGGATTAAGACCCCGCGAGAGTCCGCGTTGTCCGCGGCCAAATTACCACCCGGTGTTGCGGACTTTGGGTTGAAAAGATCAGATTGGCATTTGTAATGGAAAGCGCTCACATCGCCGTCGATCTCGGCGCGGGAAGCGGTCGGGTCTTTGTCGGGAGATTTCCCGCCGACGGCAGGTTCTTGATTGATGAGGTCCATCGTTTTCGGTATCCGCCGCGCGAGTCGGACGGGCACCTTCGCTGGGATTTCAGGGCCATCATTTCCGAGATCAAACGCGGCCTGGCCCTTGCGGCGAATCGGGCGCGGGAGCTCGAAGTTTCGCCGGCGACGATCGGCGTCGACAGTTGGGCCGTCGATTACGGTCTGCTCGGCTCTGACGGGAACCTGATTGCAGATCCCGTCTGTTATCGTGACGCCCGGACCGAAGGAATTCCGGATCGGGTCTTCGGAATCGTTCCGAAGTCCGAGATCTTTGAAAGGACGGGAATTCAGTTTCTGAATTTCAACACGATCTATCAGCTTTTTGCCGATGATCGGTTCGCCGGCGCCGCATCGTTTCTCCTTCTTCCGGATCTGATCAACTACGTGTTGACGGGAAGACGTGCCGCGGAATACACAAACGCGACGACGACTCAGCTCGTCGACGCACGAACCGGAGACTGGGATGCGGACCTGATCATCCGGCTCGGATTCGACATCGAGAAGTTTCCGCCGATCGTTCCGCCAGGGTCGGAACTTGGGTTTCTCCTCGACGGGATTGCCGCGGAAACGGGTCTCGGCCCGATCCGTGTGATCGCACCGGCGACGCACGACACCGGGAGCGCGGTCGCCGGGACCCCGCTTGGACGGAGCGATGCGTATATTTCGTCGGGAACGTGGTCGCTCGTCGGGATCGAGCGGGAATCGCCGCTGATCGACGAACGCGTCGCCGGCGAGAACTTCACCAATGAGGGCGGCGCCCATGGCACGATCCGGTTCCTGAAGAACGTGATGGGGCTCTGGATCTTCGAATCGTGCCGGCGCGAATGGAAGGATCAGGGGATCAATACCGATTACGCGCGATTGCTCGATGAGGTCGCGGCGGTCGACGGCTACCGCGGCGTCATCTTCCCTGACGACCCGCGATTCCTGAACCCGCCGTCAATGCTCGGCGCGATCGCCGCGCAGCTCGCGGAAACAGGTCAGCAAATGCCTGACTCCGCTGCAGGTGTCGCGAAACTGATCTTTGATTCGCTTGCATTCCGGTACGCGTCGATTATCTCGACAATCGAATCGCTCTCCCGAAACGCGGTCGGATCGGTGCAGATCGTCGGCGGCGGCGGAAGGAACGACTATCTGAACCAGGCGACGGCGAATGCTTCGGAAAAAAAGGTGGCAGCGGGATTAATAGAGGCGACCGTGACCGGGAACCTCGCCGTCCAGGCGATCGCCGCCGGCCGATTCGCGGACCTCGCCAAAGCACGCGCATGTGTTGCGAAAAGTCTCGATCTGAAAGAGTTCTCGCCGTTGATAGTGCCGGGTCTCCATGCGGCGAAGTTGAAATACGCCGCGATCGAAAAACGTTTTCTTGGCTGATGTCAGCCGTATTTCTAATTCCTCCAAATCGTCACCCGGATTCGCCGGGCCACGACGAAACGATGAAGCGGTTGGTACAGATCACGATAGTTGCCATTGGCTTTTGAGTTGAACCGAAAATGGTTCTCGCTGAAAGGATGAAGGTCGCGTTGTTCGTTACATGTCTTGTCGATCAGATCTGCCCGGAGGTCGGGATGGCGGCGGTCGAGGTGCTCGAGCGGGCCGGTTGCGAAGTCGAATTCGATGCTCGGCAAACCTGCTGCGGACAGCCGGCGTTCAACACCGGATACCGCGACGAGGCGCGGGAGTTCGCCAAACGCTGGATCGGGATCTTTGAATCGTCCGACGCCGAGGCGATCGTCTCGCCGTCGGGATCGTGCACCGCGATGGTGCGGCATTTCGCCGAACTGTTTGCGGACGACGAGGAATGGCGGCAGCGGGCGGAATCGATCGCGTGCCGAACGTACGAATTCACGGAGTTCCTCGTCGATGTTCTGAAAACCGACGACGTCGGCTCGAGTTTCGAAGGCAAACTGACGTGGCATGACGCCTGTCACGCGCTACGCGACCTCGGTGTGCGTGACGCGCCGCGCCGATTGCTTGGAAATGTCAAAGGGGCGGAATTGATCGAACACGTCGGTGCCGACGAATGCTGCGGTTTCGGGGGGACGTTTTCGGTCAAATACGCCGAGATCTCGGCAGCGATCGCGGATCGCAAAACCGACAATATCGAGGCGTCCGGCGCGTCCGTCGTTGCGGCATGCGATGCGAGCTGCCTGATGCAGATCGGTGGCCGGCTCGGCGCTCGGGGGTCGAAAGTACGCGCGCTTCATATCGCGGAGGTGCTGGCGTCGCGGAAGGAAGGTTAGTTCCTTGCGCCTTGGCGACTCTGCGGGAACGAATCATTAGGTTTTCCCGCCAAGCCGCGAAGGGATATTGGGATCTGATCTTTGCGACTTGGCACCTTGGCGGGAACGAATTGTCCGAGCGGCAGGGTGGGGTTTTCCCGCCAAGCCGCGAAGCCGCGTAGGAATTAGGGATCGGATCTTTGCGACTTGGCGCCCTTGCGGGAACGAATCTGTAGGTTTTCCCGCGAAGCCGCAAAGAAAGGATCTGGTCTTTGCGACTTGGCGCCCTTGCGGGAACATAGGGTCTCCGCCTTCAGACGGAATTATTTTGCAGCACCAAACGTCCGAAAATTTTGATCTAAACGCCCGCGCCGCGCTCCGCGACGAGCAGCTTCGCGGCGCGCTCGACAATCTCGCGAACACGTTC
>JAKQII010000192.1 GCA_029557535.1 Acidobacteriota bacterium | reverse complement strand
TTTCATTTTTTCTCCTTTTTAATGTTAATTTACCCCTCCCGCAATTTCATCGGAAAGGTCATGACCGTGGCGAACACAGGTTGCGCCCGCCATTTAATCCCACATTTTCGAACCGAACCGATTTATGCGCTCAGCAAAACACGGGGGCGATCTCTTCGAGACGCCTTCGTTGAGCCGCGCTCAACGCCCCAACCGTCGCGAGGAAGCTCGGATGCGTCATTCCGGTCCCGAGATAAGTCCAGCGATTGGCCTGGTGCTGCACCTGCACGAATTCGGTGCGTTCGTCCTCACTGAGGCGTCGACCCGTTGCGCGTTCAAAGGCCTCGAGATCGAACATCGCCTGCTGTTTGACGCCCTCATCTAGAAAGCCTCCAATCTCAAGATATTCATCGACAGCCCGGGCAATATCGCCTTCCGACATTCCGGCCGAAAGCGCTTCGACCATCAGCGTGTCGAGCTTCGCGTGCTGCGCTTCTTCCATCCAGTGGTGTCTGAGCAGACTCTTGAACTGCGCGTCCAAGACCTGATCGTCCTTGATGGAATCGATATAGTGGCGTTGCGTCATCCACTCGATATGGAGGATCACCAGAGCGACCGCGAGCGGCTGATGCGCGAGTACCACCTTGGCGACCTCCGACGGCGGACCGATGACCGCGCATTCCGACCCGAATTTCGCCTGGAATTCCGAGCTGAACCGCTTGAAGAGCTGAATGTGCTTCGCCTCTTCCCCGGCAAACTGTAGAAACGCGCGGACGCGATAGTCGTTCTCGTCGAGTGACGGCCGGACATGGTCGAGAACGAAAGGCAGGATGAACTCCTCGACAAGCCCGAAAATGCACAAGTACGCATGCGCCCGGATCTGGTTGAGAATCCGCATTTCGTCCATGTTCAAGAACGTCAGTCCCGAGACCCGCGCCAGCGATTCCGGCATGAACGCCTTCGTGAAATCGAGCCGCTTGTCACCGCCGATGATGTCTTCGATTTGCCAGTTGACCCGCTGCGCCGCCCGGATCGATTCGCGGTAGTCGTACCGCGGCATTTGATTGGTTGTTTGGTTTTTTGCAATTACGTCTAACATGATCTTTTCTCCTTTTTCGATCGTCGCCGGCGAGCGGCGACGGATGACTTCGTATTGCCGGCTAAAGAGTCGTCGACAGTTCGTAATGACTGACCGCCGGCAACTCGGGTGACGCCAAGATCCCAGGATTGGTCGAACGCGATTCACCATTCGGATCACGCCGCATCGAAAAGACCGCCGGTGACGATCCGATCTGGGCGATCCCGAGCGTCCGGAAGCCGAACCTCCGGTAGAAGGCTACGGCCCGCGGATTCGACGTCTCGAGATGCGTCGGCACGGACTCCGTTTCACAGCGGTTCAGCGCATGGCGGATCAACAGCGACCCGAACCCGAGACCGCGGACCGAGGGATCGGTCCCGATCATCGGCAGGTACCAATGCGCTTCACTCGGTCGGAATCGGCGAGATTCGGCGAAGGCCCGATGGAC
>JAKQII010000181.1 GCA_029557535.1 Acidobacteriota bacterium | reverse complement strand
TCTTTCTTCGATGCCAGTGTCTTTTCGCCCATCCCCCGCGCACTGTCCTTCTGATTAACCCCCGTTCATCAAAAAAACAGGAAGGTATTCGAAATGCAAAAAGTGAAGTCAAACGGACATATTTGGAAGGTAGGACTGGTTCTGGTCGCGGTTCTCGCTTGGGTCTCCGCGCCCTTCGTCCTAAACTCAACGGTCGCGGCGAGCGGGGGTGAAGTTCCGATCTCGACCATTACCGCAACATTGGTTTCTCCGAGCGGCTCGATCAATCCGCACGGATTGGCGAGCTACGACGTCTATTTGAGCGGCAACCGCGAACTCGAGGTTGAATCGGAAGACGTCAGTTCGGTCGGCGCGACGCTGACGTCGTTCCTTAACGGCATCGAGGTCGGACAGGCCGTCGTCGGCACCGACATGAAGGCGAAGCTCCGGCTACGCACACAGGACGGACAGACGGTTCCGGTGGTCACATCCGGCATGCTCGTCGAAGTGAAGAACGCAGGCACGACGATCCTGTCCGGCGTATTCGGCGGCGGCACCGGCGGCACTCCGACGCCGACCGTTTCCCCGACTGCCAGCCCGACCGGATCGCCTACCGGATCCCCAACTGCAACGCCGACCGCGTCGCCGACGGCATCTCCGACGGCTTCGCCGACCGTTTCGCCGACCGCGAGTCCTTCGCCGTCGCCGGGTGAAAGCGAGATCTACGCGATCCTTTCCGGCTCGGTCGTCAACGGTATTCTGCCGCGCGGTTACGCCGCGTACGAGATCCACAGCAGCCGCACCGAAATCGAAGCCCGCGTCAGCCAGGTTAGCCTGCCGGCAGGAACTTCGCTCGCAGTTTCGATCAACGATTCGCCGGTTGGCAATCTCGTTCTCGAAAGCGGCGGTGAAGGTCGCCTTCGGCTCCGTTCGGATCGCGGCGACAATGTTCCCGTCGTGAACAACGGCTCGACGATTGCGATGACCAACAATGGCACGACGATCCTTTCCGGAACGTTTGCGACGAGCGGCGGTCCGTCGCCGACGCCAAGCCCGGGTTCGACTCCGCAGGGACGATTCTTTGAAGGTCATTTGAACGGTGCGGGCGTGACCCCGCCGGTGACGACGAACGCGATCGGCGAGATCAAGGTGCTTCTGAACGCGGACGAAACGCAGGCGACGATCACCGGCGAATTCAACCGCTTCACGAGCGCGCAGACGTCGGCCCTGGTTCAGGTCACAGTTGCCGGAACCACCACCACGATTGCGAACCTCGGAGTTGTTCCGAGCCCCGAAGGCGAAGGCGAATTCCCGCCGACGACCGTCGATGTTACCTCGCAACAGGTTGCGCTTCTCCGCATGGGATCCTGGACGGCCGTCATCGGCAGTGCAAACAATCCCGCGGGCGAAGTCGGCGGCGCGATCCTCAACGATTCGCACCACGCTGACTTTGACGGCGACGGCAGCAACGACCTTTCGGTCTTCCGTCCGTCGACCGGAACGTGGTACGCGCAAAACGGCGCCGGATTCTCGGCCACTAACTTCGGCAGCGCGACCGATATTCCGATGTCTGCCGATTATGACGGCGACGGCAAAACCGATCGCGCGGTCATCCGAGACGTCAATGGCCTTGCGGTTTGGGAGATCAACCGCAGTTCGGACGGCGGCGTGACAGCGACCCAATTCGGATTCGCAACCGACAAGCCGATCCGCGGCGACTTCGACGGCGACGGTTTGAACGATCTCGCGATGTTCCGTCCGTCAACCGGCACGTGGTATGTCCGCAACAGCAACAACACGGGATTCACGATCCGTCAGTTCGGACTCGCTGAAGACATCCCGATGTCAACGGACCTCGACGGCGACGGCAAGTCGGACATCACGGTTTTCCGTCCGTCAACCGGTGACTGGTACTCGGTCCGCAGCTCTGACGGCGGAATCCTGATCCTCCACTTCGGAGCGACGGGCGACAAGCCGGTCCGCGGAGACTTCGACGGCGACGGTCGTGACGATCTTGCGATCTACCGTCCTTCGACCGGTGTCTGGTACATCTGGAACTCGGGCAACGGCGGTTTCGATATCCGCAAGTTCGGTCTCAGCGCGGACATTCCCGTACCGGGAAACTACGATAACGACAACAAGACGGACATTGCAGTGTTCCGCCCGTCAACCGGTGTTTGGTACATCTGGAGGAGCGTCGACAATACTTATCAGTTCCTGCAGTTCGGACTGAACGGTGACAT
The DNA here is from genome assembly GCA_029557535.1 of Acidobacteriota bacterium. GTDB lineage: Bacteria > Acidobacteriota > Blastocatellia > Pyrinomonadales > Pyrinomonadaceae > JAFDVJ01. The sequence goes on along the minus strand of JAKQII010000181.1, from coordinate 20,091 downwards.
CCCGACGGCCCGTTAAGAGGCGTCACTTCCGCACGCTTCCGGCGGTTGGTGCAAGGACTGATCGGAAGCAACCTGGATCCCGGCTCGCTGCCTTCTCGCGACCGGGATCTTTTTTGTCTGCGGTGGGGTGCACGGATTGCTCGTTTGGATCACAAACAGCGCAAACAAGGGGCTTACAATCTCGATTGATCAAACTTCAAACATCTAGACGACATCTTGGCGGATGGTTAGTTTCGCGTATTTCGCATGTTTCGCGGGAAGTTTGTTTCGAGTGCGCAATCCGGGACCGCCCGATCGGCATCTCCCGCAAAATCCGCGGCTGATCCGGCCGATTTACCGGTCGCGCTTGAGTTTTTTGATCGATGAGGGCATTTTTGAATAGAGCCGGATCGGGCGAAACTCCGGTCGGGAGTTTGACGAAAAACCAAACACATTCTGAGCCCAAACATGAAAAAGATACTGAAAATCGTCGTTGCATTGTTGCTGATCGCGGTCGTCGGTTTCGGACTGCTGATCGCCTACGTCGTCTTCTTCAAACCGAATATTCCCGTCGAGGACGTGAAGATCGAGGTCACGCCCGAGCGTGTCGCCCGAGGCAAGTACCTGGCCGAAAGCGTCGCGCAATGCATGGATTGTCACGCCGAGCGTGACTGGTCGTTGCTGGCGGCACCGGGAAAACCGGGCACCGAAGGTAAAGGCGGCGAGGCGTTCGATCAGAAACTGGGTTTTCCCGGTGCATACTACGCGCCCAACATAACTCCCCACCGTCTTAAAGACTGGTCCGACGGCGAACTGATGCGCGCGATCGTGTCCGGCGTGAGCCGTGACGGACGCGCACTATTCCCGATCATGCCTTACACTTACTACGGAAAGATGGACCGCGAGGACGTTTATGCGATCATCGCATATATCCGGAGTCTGAAACCCATCGCCTACGACGCACCGGCGTCAAAGTCCGACTTCCCGATGAGCATAATCATTCACATCATTCCGTCGAAGCCCGAGTTCTCGACGAAGCCGGCGGAAACGGATCGGGTGGGGTATGGGAAATATCTCGTCGATATGGCAGGCTGCATCGAGTGTCACACACCGTCGAATAAGGGCCAGATCATCGAGAGCGAGGCGTTCAGCGGAGGTCGACTTTTCCCGCTTCCGAACGGGACATCGGTGATCTCAACGAACATCACGCCGGACGAGTCAGGCATCGGAACTTGGTCGGAGGAGAAGTTTTTCGAAACGTTCAAAAAGCACGAGGGGAAGCGTGTGCCGCTGCAACCCGGTCAGAACCAAACGATCATGCCTTGGACCGGATATGCAGGGATGACGCGCGAGGACCTCGCCGCGATTTACGCATATTTGAAGTCCGTGAAACCAATCCCGAGTAAGTAGATCATCCGACGATCCGCTTGATCTGGCCCATGTGGCGGACCGCGTGTCCGCCGATCAGCGCGAGCCAGTCGTGTGCCGTCAACGGTCCGAACGCCGGATGCGGGAAAGTGAACTCGGCGCAATCGATCGTCTCAAATCGCTCGCGCAGTCCGTCGAGTGTTTCACCGCTTTTCTCAAGCGCCGCCAACGAGTCGGCGATCGACCGCGTCCCGGTCGGCTGGACAATATCGGGCGCGGCAAGCTTCACGTTTTGCGACGCCATCGCCTTTTCTACGAACTCGCCGGACACGATTGCTTCTCCGAACGACTTTCCGCCCTTTGCGGCTCCTGCAGTAAGAAGGCGATCGCAGATCATGGCGATCCCGCTTTCGACGATCGTGACATGTTCGACGATCTCGGCGACGGTCCAGCCTTCGCCGTTCTCGCGCATCGACGCCTGTTCGTCGGTCAACGCGGCCGTCATGTTTTTGAACGTTTGCCGGATCCGATCATTGGCGTTGTACGCCTCGGCAATGGTTGTGTAGTTAAGCATAAAAAGTAGACGGTAGACTGTAGACGGTAGACCGTTCAGCGTCGCGCTACCGGAATCCTGGAATCTTGGAATCCTGGAATCCTGGAATCTTGGAATCCTGGAATCCTGGAATCCTGGAATCCTGGAATCCTATTTCCCTTGCCCCGACAGGATAAGCCGATGCCAGCGAAGACTGCTGAAAAGATCCTCCGAAGAATTCTCGAACTCCCGAACATAACCGGTCTGAAAATAGATATTGTCCTCAGTCGCCCAATTCAGCAGGACGATCGGCTGAAATGACACCAGCGTCTTCTCGTCAGGAAGTGCCGTCACGTCGACGTTGGCGTTCGCATCGATCACCGGCGCGACGTTCGAGTTCGGGTCGGTCTGCGATTGCTTCGCGCGATCGTACGCCTGCGAAGAGATCAGCAGCGGATTGCGCAACGGGATCGCGGCCTGCGTCGGAGCGGTCCCAACGGCGTCGTAAACGCGAATCTGGATCGGTTTGTCGAAAGCAACCGCGACCTTTGACGAATCCGGCGACCAAACCGGCTTGACCTTCGTCCATGCGTCGTCGAGCGTTCGTTCGCGACCGTTCTTCTCGATGATCCGGGGCCGGCCGGCCGGGACGAATTTCTCGCCGTTCTGCGCCGAAACGGCCATCAGATAGCGCCATTCGTCGAGCCGCGACGCGAGCGCCGCAAGCATCGACCCGTCAGGCGACCAAACGAAATAGTAGTAGATCAGATTCTCGGTCTGCGTGATCGGTTTGACGTCGGTACCGTCCGACGAGCAGAGGTAGATCTGTTCGGTCCGGAAGGTCAGAACGTTGGGCGGCGCGGGCGGTTCGGGGGTTCCTGATACTTCCGGTTCGGGGGTTTCAGCGACTGTCGTGTTCGAGTTCCCTTCGCCGGGCGTCGTATTCGCGTTCGAATTCGTATTCGCGACGGGCGTCGTCAGCGAACCGCCTCCTCCCGTCCGCGTGATCGCGACGAATGCGACCGTACTCGAGTCCGGCGACCAAACGATGCTGTCAAGGAAATCGACCGCCATCGAATCAGGCGAGACCCGCCTGATGAATTTGCCGTCATCGGCATACATATCGAGCCGAAACGTGTTCTCGGCATCGCCGATTCGGCGGTACGCGACAAGAACGCGCTTGGAGTTTGGCGACACGATCGTTCTCGCAAGAAGATCCGCCGACCGGTTACCGTCAAAATCGGCGCGGACCGGCGGATAAAGCGCGTCGCCGGAAGCTTGCGGATTCGGATCGGCCGGCGCCGGGACGTCGGGTTCGTAGCGAAATGCCAGCCGCACCGACGGGATCTCGCGAAGCGCCGACGCCGCTCCGCCCGGCTGTTTGATCCCCGCCGGCCTGCAGCCCGAAAGACCGACACCGATCAGGCACGCCGCAAGAACGACAAGGGAAATTGATCTTCCAAACATCACTATTTCAACTCCGCCAGCAGATAGCTCTGATAAAGGCGCCTCTGATCTTCGGTCGGATTGTCGACCTTGACGATCGAGTAGCTCGACCGGCCGCGTCCGCCGAGAGTGATCTCGAAATCGCGCAACTCGTCGAACCGGAAGATCGTCAGCTTAACCTTGTCGCCGGGCTTCTTCTCGGCAAGATAAGACTGCAGGAACTGCTGCGTCGCGCGGTAACCGTCGATCGCGACGATCTGATCGTTGACGTTCAGGCCCTGTTCGTATGCCGGCATTCCCTGCGGCAGCGCGGTGATCACCAGCCTCCCGTCCGATTCGCGAAGGCTTCCGCCGAGGTACGCCATTTCCCGTCCACGGGCGTCGTTGAGCCTCAATCCAATGCCTGAAAGGATCGAATCGTAATCGATCTCGTCGCGCCCGCGGACATACTTTGAAAAGAATCCATCGAGCGAACGGCCCGCCATCGTCTCGCAGATCTTCTGGTAATCCTCGGGCGTGTAGTTTCTGCCCTTCTTGAAGAACTCGTTGTAGAGATATCGCAGGACGTCGTCGAGCGATTTCGTGCCGTTCGAAGCCGTGCGGATCTCGACATCGAGCAGAAAACTAACCAGGTCGCCCTTGTCGTAGTACGAGATCTGATTGTTAACCGCATTTTCGTCAGCGCGGTAGTATTTGATCCAGGCGTCGAAACTCGCTTCTTCAAGACTCGTCTCGAACCGTCCGGGACGATCCTGCAGCTGCTGGATCTGCTGGGCTTTCGACGAAAGGAAATCCTTGTCGGAGATCAATCCGGCGCGGCGCATCAGGACGCCTTCGTAATAACTGGTGCCGCCTTCAGCGAACCATAGGAGTTTCGTGTAGTTCTCGTTCGAGTAATCGAACGGGCCGAGCGCGTCGGGCCGGATCCGCTTGACGTTCCAGAGATGGAAATACTCGTGCGCGACGAGCCCCATGAAGTTGTTGTGCCTGTCCCCGGCGAAGCCGAACTTGTTGTACTGGAGCGCGGTCGAATTCATATGTTCGAGCCCGCCGCCGCCGCGCAGATTCAGGATGAACGTGTAGTCTTTGTACGGCAATTCGCCGAAGACGGCATATGCCGCTTCGATGATCTTGGTCGTGTCGCGAATGATCCGCTGCGGGTTGTAATTGCCTTCGCCCTCAATCACATAGCGGTGTGGTTTGCCCTCGACCGTGAACTTCAGTTCGGTGAAATTCCCGACCTCGAACGGCGAGTCGTAAAGGACGTCGAAGTTTTCCGCCGAAAAAGTATTCGTTTGGCCTTCAACCGCGGGAAGTCCGGTTGCGACCTTCCAATCGGAATAAGGATTGACCTTTACCGTCGATGCCGCGGCGATCTGGCCTTTCGGGTGCATCAGCAGGGCGGCCGGCGTAAAGAACGCGTGATCGCCGTTAAGTTCGTTGGTCCGGACCGTCAATTCGTTCGCGTAAACGTTGTAGCGGATGACGATCGACTTCGAACCCGCGGTCGTGATCGCCCACGTGTTCTTGTTCGTTTTTTTCCAAGTGCGTTTCGCTCCGGTATCGTTCTCGACGTCGAAATCCTCAACGTGCCGGGCGTACTCGCGGACGAGATAGCTGCCCGGGGTCCAGACCGGCATGACCACTTCCGCGGTCTCCGGCATTTGATCCCAGGTGAGCCGCATTTCGACTTCAAGAAGATGCGTCCACGGTTTCGACATCCCGACAACGAACGCGATCGTCGGCGTCGTGGCCTTGGACTCGACCACCGGCGTCTTTGTCTTGGGTTTCTTGCGCTGCGCCGGTGTTTCCTGGTACATAGAAATGAAAAGGACAACGATCAGTAGCCCTAAAGCCCTGAGCCTGCTTGATTTCTGCATTTTCTCCAATCTTTCTCCCGAATCGGTTTTCCGTTCCCGATATTCTACTACGTTGGGATAATTTGCTAAACTTTGAACGCGATGCATACGGAATCAGCCGGAGAAAAGTTCTTCACGAAGCCTCTTTTGATCATCTTCGTCACGATCTTCATAGACCTTCTTGGCTTCGGAATGGTCATTCCCCTGTTGCCGTATTTTGCGCAGGATTTCAGCGCGACGCCGGTCGAGATCGGGCTTCTCGTTTCGGCCTATTCGTGGATGCAGTTCTTCTTCGCCCCGATCCTTGGCAGTCTCTCGGACCGCGTCGGGCGGCGGCCCGTCCTGTTCTTCTCGATCATCGGATCAGGCATCGGCTACATGATGATCGGGTTCGCCGGTTCCTTGGCGATGATCTTCGCGGGCCGAATCCTCGGCGGGATCACCGGCGCGAATCTCTCGACGGCACAGGCCTACATCGCCGACGTCACGACCCGCGAGAACCGCGCGAAAGGCATGGGATTGTTCGGGATGGCGTTCGGTCTCGGGTTCATCATGGGACCGGCGCTCGCCGGGATTCTCAGCAAATGGGGGCATCCGCTCCCGTTCTTCGTCGCCGCCGGTCTTAGTTTCGTGAATGCGACGATGCTCTATTTCATCCTGCCCGAATCGCGGCAGCTCGGCGTCACGCTTCCGGATCGGAAAGGGCGGATCTCGCAGCTCTTTGAGGCGCTGAAAAACCCGCGCTTTGCGTCACTCACGCTCCAATACTTCCTCCTCGTGATGGCGTTCGCGATGATGAACACCGCGTTCCCGCTCTATACCGAGCACAGCTTCGGATTCGATGCCGAGCACACGGGTTACGTACTCGCGTACGTCGGACTGCTCGCGGTGATCATGCAGGGATACCTGCTCGACAAGCTCTCGAAGCGGTTCGGCGAACCGCGATTGGTGATCGCCGGGACGTTCATCCTGTTGATCAGTTTTCTGGCCGTTCCGTTCGTTTCGAAGGAGTCGTACGGGCTGTTGGGATTGCTGATCGGAGCCGCCGGCTTCGCGATCGGAAACGGCCTTTCATCGCCGGCGCTGACCTCGCTCGCGTCGAAGACGGCCCACGAACACGAACAAGGAAAGGCGCTCGGCGTAATGCAGTCCGCGGCGTCGCTGGCGCGCGCGATCTCGCCTACGCTCACGGGTTTCCTTCTCAACAATGCGGTCAACCAGGTCGACGATTTCACGCTCAAGCGCAACTTCTGGACGGCCGCCGCGATCCTCCTCGTGACGCTCTTCGTCGCCGTCTCGTTCTTTCTTCAGAAGGAGACGGTTGAAATTTAGACAATCCGGATTTGATGCAGAACCCCGCACGAAGTAAGGGGGCACGATCGCGGAGCGATCGAATTCCGCCGGGATTCGTGATTCGTGAGTCGTGAAATTAGCCCACCCACGCCGTTGGCGCCTGATGTGCGGCGATTCTCCGAATTGCCGATTCCATCAACTTCAAACTCACTGTTGCGCAGCTGCAGTGCTTTCATCCCGTCTACTGCGCAATCTCGGTTCATTGGAAAGTGCCCCGGGAAGACAAGCGTTCACCGCACGTTTATTGCGACTAACGGTTCATTAAGGTTCTCGCTCGCGCGGCGAGCGTGCCCCCTTACTTCGTTCGGGGTTCTGCATTGCCATCGGATCTAGCGCAATCGAAAATTTCAATCGTGCCCCTTGCCTCGTGCGGGGTTTACGTTGACGTCGTGATCGGATTCTCGCTCGCGCTGCGAGCGTGCCCCCTTACTTCGTTCGGGGTTCTGCATTGCCATCGGATCTAGCGCAATCGCAAATCGAAAATCGCAAATCGCAAATGTCAGTAAGTGAGTACCTTCACCTCGGCCTTCACCGCCTTTCGCTTGTATCTGCGGATCTTGACGACGAAGATCTTGTCGTAGACCGACTCGGGCAAGGTCGTGTATTCTTCGCGTCCGAGCAAAAGGTTGGTAAGTCCCGGCGTCGTGTTGTTATGCCCGACGATCAGCAGGCGCTTGATCTTGCCGCTCATGATCATCTCCGACATCTGTTTGAGCTCACGCGGGTTGTAGATCTGAACCCGAAGCCGGCGCTTTGCGGCGAGCGGCGCGACCGTCTCGCGCGTGCGGATGAAGTCCGAGGAATAGACCGCGTCGAACTTGTATTTCCGCACGGCCCTGATCAGATTCTCCGCGCGTTGCTTCCCTTCCGCCGTCAGCACCGGATTGACCTTGTCGGCCGTCGCCGAGACGTCCTTTTCGGCGTGACGGATCAGCACGACCGTCAGTTTGCGATGCTGTGCCGACGCACCCGCGACGAACGCGATCGTTATCGCGAGAATAATGATGAGTCTTTTCATTTGATCCATGAAACTACATCAGCGAGCACAATGTTTCAACCCAAAACCGTGGCGACCGACATTTGGCCTCATCATTCTCGACGGCGATCTGACGGTCGACGCTCAATAGGTCGTCTCATCGGAACGGATTTTTGCGTCTCAGCGCATTTGCTGGAACACCCTGCGAGAAACTTAGCGGACAGGGTTTTCCCGACATGACACGACAATCCCACTCCGAATTCCCAAATGCTCAAACGAACATTTTCCCCGGATTCAGAATTCCCTTCGGGTCGAAGACCTGCTTGATTCCTTTCATGATCTCGAGCGTCGGGCGGTCGATCGCGTAGTCCATGTACGGCGCCTTGACGTAGCCGATGCCGTGCTCGCCGCTGATCGTGCCGCCGAGATCGACCGACAGCTGGAACGTCTCCTTGACGCATTCGCGGGCGCGGGCGATCTCTTCGGAATCGTCGCGGTCGCAGACGAAGTTGACGTGGATATTGCCGTCGCCGGCGTGGCCGAAATTGGCGACGAACGTGTTGTGTTTCTTCGCGATGTCCTCGATCCGCGCGACGAGTTCCGGCACCTTCGAACGCGGCACGACGACGTCTTCGTTGATCTTCAGTGTCCCGAACTTCATCAGGCTCGGTGAAATCGCGCGACGAACGTCCCAGAGTTTGTCCTCGTCCGCGCCCGACGCCGCGCGCAAAACGTCAAATCCGCCGTTCTCCGACAGGATCTGCTCAATCCGGACCGAATGCTTTTCGACCTCGGCGCGTGAACCGTCGACCGCGACGAGCAGGATCGCCGCCGCATCGGGCGACAGTCCGAACGCGTAATTCTGCTCGATCGCCTCGATGCAGTATTTGTCGATGACCTCCATCGCCATCGGCAGAATTCCTTCGGGCGTGAACTTCGTGAGCACCTTGCATGCGGCTTCCATCGAGCGGAACGACGCCCGCACGGTCGATGTCGTCTCGGTCAGCGGCAGCAGCTTGAGAGTCGCTTCGGTGATGATCCCGAGCATTCCCTCGGATCCGCACATAAGGCCCGTGAGATCGAATCCGACAACGTTCTTTTCGGTTTTGCCGCCGGTGCGGATGACTTCGCCGGTCGCGGTGACGACCTCGAGCCCGAGGACGTAACGCTTTGTATTGCCGTATTTAGGCGTCCGCATTCCGCCGGCGTTCTCGGCGATGTTGCCGCCGATATAACTGTCCTTGTACGACGCCGGATCGGGCGGAAAAAAGACGCCGTGCTTTTCGACCTCCTGCTGCAGCGCAAAGGTCGTGATGCCCGGCTCGCAGACGGCGTAAAGATCGTCGGCGTTGATCTCGATGATGCGGTTCATGCGGTCGGTCCCGACGACGATCCCGCCTTCGACCGGCACCGCGCCGCCCGTGTATCCGACGCCTCCGCCGCGAGCCGTAACGGGGAAAATCACTTCGTTGGCAAGTTTGAGAATCGCAACGACCTCGGCCGTTGTCGAGGGAAACACGACCGCCTCGGGCGGGAATTTCTCCTTGACCGCGTCGCCGCCGTACGGCTCAACCTTGTCCGGATCAACAAGGACATTTTCAGCTCCGACGATCGCTCGCAGCCGTTCAGTAACCTCGGGTTTCGACGCATTTGTCGATGCCCGGCCATGAGAAGAAAAATGGATCGATTCGTAGTTGTGTGCCATCGGATTTCGTGATGCTAACTTGAATATCCATCAAAGTATATTCCTCTTCGCGTTGACCCGAAAGCACTCGGCGAAGTTCACTCGGAAAGAAATTTGTCTGCTCTGGCTTTCGGTTCTTCACTATCTTTGCTTTGGGAAAGGCAACACAGTCGATCACGAGATTCGCTTCGTGTTTAGATATCCTCGACGGTCACGAAGTCTCACGAATGCTCTCCCTTTCGCGGCCATACGCAATTTCACCGTCATGACATGCCCGAACTCCGACATCGGTTAAAGAACCGCCGGACAACCGACCCTCTTGAATATTGAATCTTGAACTCTGAATTCCTTTTCGGTTTATACTTCCGATAATGATCAGGAAGTTCGAATTTACCTCTATCCTCGGCTGGTCGGTTAGTCGGTTCGATATCTTCACGGCGTGCAAACGGCAATACTGGTACAACTACTACGGGAAGTTCGATCTCGAGATCGACGCGATGACGATCAACGCGCTGAAGAATCTGACGTCGGTTCCGCTCGAGATCGGCAACGTCACGCACAAGGTCATCAAGACGCTGCTCGACCGGATCAAGAAGACGACGCAGCCGATCGACGCAGAGCGCTTTATCGATTACGTCAACCGCACGACGCTCGACATCACCGCGCGGAAGAAATTCAGCGAGATCTACTATCGCGAGAAAGACGACATCGACGCGTCGGCCGAGATTCTGCCCGCGGTCGTCGACGCGGCGAACAACCTGCTCGGAAGCGACCGCTTCAAATGGCTTCAGTCAGAAGCGCGTGAACGAAGCGACGAGTGGATCGTCGATCCCGAAGGCTACGGCGAGTGCCGGATCGATAATCTCAAGGCGTATTGCAAGGTAGATTTCCTCTTCCCGGTCGGCGACGAACTCGTGATCATCGACTGGAAGACGGGCAAAGAGTCGAAACCCGCGCCGAACAGGCATCACGACGATCATAAGCACGCCCGGCAGATGCTCGGCTACGTCATCTGGGCACATTTTCAGTTCGAGCACGACATCGCGAAGATCAGGCCGATCGTCGCCTATCTTCTGCCGACTTATCGCGAAAGGACGTTTTCAAAAAACGAGTTCGACATCCAGGATTTCACCGATACGATCCGCTCTGAAACCGAGCAGATGTACGAATACTGCCGCGACGTCGACGAAAATTTCCCGAAATCTAAGGAAGAGTTCCCGATGACGACGAATATGATGATCTGCAAATTCTGTAATTTCAGGGAGTTGTGCGGCCGGACGGCTAATCTTGAGGTGCCCGATTCTGAATCGTAAACTCCCAAACCATGTTCACCGTGAGCAACACAACGGCCAGACGCAGCACGATCGACGGGAGTTGAGTGATGAACACGTCGGTGCTTTCCGGCAAGCTGATCTTGATCGCGAGGAATTGCAGAACGATCGACAACATGGCGCTGCTAAGGGTGATCAGCGCAGCTCGCCAGATCTTGGAATCAGGGAAAAAGCGCGCTGACGCCAAGGCGAGAAGAGTCGCGACGAAAACCGGGAGCAGCGCGATCGACAGATCGTTCTCGACCGACGTAATTACAAGCCAGTCGACGATTCCGACCACCACGGTCGCGACGATCGAGCGAAAAAAGGAACTTGCCAGATCCCGTAATTTCATACGGAATCATAGTAAAACGCGTTCAATCCTTTCACCAATTCGTCATTAAGTTCCGCGGTCAAAGCCTCGCGGTTCGGAATCAAATCCCAGACCTTTCCGGAGAGAGGTTCCGCCGCCTGCGAAGCAATCTTATCGGCGAGTTCGAATCGGTCGCGCGGGCTCGGATGCGTATCGTCTTCAGTAGTTTCGCACGTCAGCGCCTCGTTGAATTTCCCTTCAAGTTCGCTGCTGATCGATTCCGTTTGCGGGATCATCGCGTACATGTTCTCCATCTTTCGTCCGGCGTTGATCGACGCCGCAAGTTCCGCACCTGCGATCGCGTTGAACTCGATATCGCGTCGGATGACGTGGGCCAAACCCTCTTTGAACGCGTCCGCGCCGTAGTGGAAAACCGCGACACGATCGGCAAGTACTTCCTGCAACCGACTCGCGCCGTGGGTGATGCGCCGGAAGAGAAAATGGTAGAAGCGCAGGAAATGGAACGCCAGATTGTAGAATGTCGCGGTGCCGCTTTTAGCCATCGATTCAGCAAGCCGGATGATGTCTGAATTGACGCGGTACGCGATGTCACCGCCGGCGGTGTCGCGGTTTGAGAAATGGCCGTACTCGTGTGCCAACACAGCGCGAAACGTATTCTGCTCGAATCCGTCGATCGCCGCCGCGCCCAAGATCAACACGCGCTCCGCCTTATCCTGCATTTTCGCGCGCCACCCGCCGCGTTCATAAACGGCGACCTCGGCGCCGCATGTCAGACGGATCTCGTTCACCGGGCGCGTCTCAATTGCGTCGGCGACTTCGCGCACGATCTTCCACAGTTCCGGCGCTTCCGCTTCGTTCAGTACGCGGCCTGGATCTTCGATTTTCTCCCTGAAGACCAGAGATTTGACCATGAAAAAGACTGTCGCCAAGGCGACGAACCCGACGACAAGCACGATCTTGATCGGGACCGTACCGATCATTACGAATCCGAGAATGATTCCGGCCGCAACGGCGATCACGAGGAACATCACTATTGGTTGCGAGACGTAATAGTAAAGTCCGGCAATCGTGATCAGCTTTCGGTACGCACCGCGCAAACCGGCCTGTGCCGCCCCGTGAATATCGTTCGGATCGGAATTCTCGATCGACTTCAACGTCTTGCGCGAATAGAACTTCCCGGCTCCAAACAGTGCAGCAAGTCCGAGCGCCCAAACGCCTACAAGAGCAAAGGGCACGTAGACCAAATCTCCAAGGCCGAAGAATCGGTTGCTTTTTTCGGCTTTGATGATGTCACGAATCTCCGCGGTCGCTTCGCGAGGAAAGCCCAACTCCTCCGCCTTGCTGATCTCGGATTCTGCATCCGAAAAGTAACCGTCGTTGAGATACTTGAGGGACCTGAAATAGTGAGTCTCAGGCGCGTTTGGAAACTTAACTATCATCAGCCCCAAGGAACCCTCAAAAACCTCCGCGTTACCAGCCAGCAGAGCCAACTGGGTCAGCGTTGCGACGTATTCGAAGTCGTTCTCTTTGCCCTTCGACACGGCTTCCTTGGCCAGCGAGAGTGCTTCATTGATCTCGGCGTCGGAGGGTTGCCGCTTGCTTGGACCTGAATTGATCAGCGTGACCGCATGTGAGATCAGATTCTCGGGGCTGCGTTCGACCGCTACCGCCTTCTTCGTCATTTCGAGACCGTCGAAACGCTCTCCGAGTTGAACAAGCGCGCCGCCGCAACGGCGAAGCGCCGGCGCAAAATCCGGAGCTTGTTTGAGCACGCTTTTGTAAAGATCCGCGGCCTTTTGCATGTCGTTGGCATCGAGCGCTTCCGTCGCCGCGTTGAAGTCGTCGAGCGCCTTCGGAGCAATTTCGGCCAATTGCTTGCGAATCACGTCCTCGTCCAGCTGATTGCGAGAAGACTGCTGCGCGAAGATAGATGTAACGATTAAGAGCGAACCCGCGAGTATCGCAAAGAACTTTCGGAGATTCATGAGTGCCGTCCTGATCTGAGCGTAATTGAGAAAAGTCGCAATGAGGATAACATGACGGGCGGACTGCGGGAAGCAGTTTCTTCAGCGGTCGCCGGAAATCAAGGACCACCGCTGCCGACCGTCCGATTCTATTGACCTCATCCGCCGAACAAATTCGGATGATCGTCGTCTTCGGCGACCTCGGGGGACCAGAGATAGTCATCGAGTTTGCATTTCGCCTTGGCGTTGAACGCGACGCCTTCCTGTTCGAGGAGTTTTTGCTGAAGGTCGAACGGGACGGTGAACTTCGCCGTCGAGCATCCGCCCGAGGCGTTGACGACGCGCTGCCACGGGACGTTGTCGGCCGACGCCGTGTGCATCACGTAACCGACCGTCCGCGCCGTGTAGCCCTCGCCGAGAATCGCCGCGATCTGGCCGTAAGTCATCACGCGCCCGCGCGGGATCGTCCGCACAAGCGCGAAAACCTTTTCACGATAGGATTTTTCGTCGACGAGCATCTAAATGATTCCAAGTATTCCAGATTCCAAGATTCCACGAATTCCACTGGAATCTTGGAATCTGAAATCTTGAAATCTGAGGCCGTGGCCTCAGAATAACCCCACCACGTTCCCCTTGTCGTCGATATCGATCCTTTCGGCCGCCGGATGTTCGGGCAGAGCCGGCATCGTGCGCATGTCGCCGCAGATCGGGTAAATAAAGCCGGCGCCGACGCTCGCGCGGACCTCGCGGACCGGGAACGTGAAATCGGACGGAGCGCCCTTCAGCGTCGGATCGTGGCTCAAACTCAGATGCGTTTTCGCCATGCAGATCGGCAACTTGCCGAAGCCGTTGTCCTCGTACGACTTGATCTGGCTCGTCGCCTGCGGCGAAAAACTGACTTCCTTCGCGCCGTAGATCTTGGTCGCGATCGTCTCGATCTTCTTCATGATCGGCTGGTCGAGATCGTACAGGAAGTTGAACTCGCTCGGCTCGTCACATGCCGCGACCGTCATTTCCGCAAGCTCGATCGCGCCCTTGCCGCCGTCGGCCCAGTGCGTCGAAACAGCCGCGCCCAGCGCTCCGGCCTCGACCGAAATGCGCTTGATCGCCTCGATTTCTTCCGGATGATCGGTCTCAAACGCGTTGATCGCAACGACCGGTGTCACGCCGTGGAGTTTGATGTTCTCGATCTGCTTGATCAGGTTCGACGCACCCGCCTCGACGTCGCCGACGTTAAGCTCGAGCAGATCCTTCGGCAGCGCCTTGCCGGCGACGATCTTGTATTTGCCGCTGTGCGCCTTGAGCGCGCGGACCGTCGCGACGAGCACGCAGGCGTCCGGTTTGAGGCCGCTGTAACGGCACTTGATGTTGAAGAACTTCTCGGCGCCGATGTCCGCGCCGAATCCCGATTCGGTAAGCAGATAATCACCGCATTTGCTCGCGATCAGGTCGGCGAGGATCGAACTGTTGCCGTGCGCGACGTTCGCGAACGGTCCCGCGTGAACGAGCGCCGGCGTGTTCTCGAGCGTCTGCATCAGCGTCGGACGGATCGCGTCGCGCATCAGAACCGTCATCGCTCCGGCGGCGCCGATCTCTTCGGCCGTCACCGGCGTCTTGTCGTTCTTGAGCCCGACGACGATGCGTCCGAAGCGTTCGCGCATGTCATGAAGCGACGTCGTCAGCGCGAGGATCGCCATCACCTCGGAGGCGACCGTGATGTCGAATCCCGTTTCGCGCGGCACGCCGCCTTCGAGTTTTCCGCCGAGGCCGATAATGATCTTGCGCAGCGCGCGGTCGTTCGTGTCGACGACGCGTTTCCAAGTGATCGAATACGGATCGATGTTGAGCGGATTCCCGCGCATCAGGTCATTGTCGATCATCGCCGCGAGCAGGTTGTTCGCCGCGCTGACGGCGTGAATGTCGCCCGTCAGATGCAGATTGAACGTTTCCATCGGAACGACCTGCGCGTAGCCGCCGCCGGCCGCGCCGCCTTTGATCCCGAACGTCGGCCCCTGCGAAGGCTGACGGAGCGTGATCACGGCGCGCTTTCCGATATGCTTCATCGCCTCGCCGATGCCGATCAGCGTCGTCGATTTGCCTTCGCCGAGCGGCGTCGGGGTGATGGCCGAAACGTCGATGTATTTCGCCGCCGGGCGATCTTTCACCTTGTCGAGAACGCTTAGCCGCAATTTCGCAATGTGCGGACTTCCGTAGATGTCGAAGTCGTCGGTGCTGAGATCCATTTGCTCAGCTATCTCGTTGAGCGGTCTCAGTTTAGCGCTTTGTGCAATAGCCAGATCTGATAACATGTATGATCCCCTTTTCTGATAAAATTCTGATGATTACTGCCGGTTCGATCGTCCGGAATCCGAATTCCGGAATCACAAATCCGAAATGAGTATCGTTCTCGCCGGAGCGCCGTCGCCCGTTCCGCCGTGGATCTTGAGCGGCAGGCAGTAAAGCATGTAATCGCCCGCCGGAACGTCGCGAAGATCGAGTCCCTCGATGATCACGACCTCGGCCTCGAGCAACGCGATATGCGTGTCGAACGATTTCGCGCCGAATTTTTCGACGGAAAGATAGTCGATCCCGACGAGTTTCACGCCCTTCGCCACTAAGAGTTCTGCGGCGTCGGGCTCGATATATGTGAAATCGGTTCTAAAACCCTTTTCGGGCTCGTTCCAGAATTCCGAATTCCTCGTTTTGAAAAGTACCCGGTCTATATTTTCCAACGATTCGACATGCGCCTCTGTAATCGCCGTCACATCGGCCGCAACTTCGACGACGCGGCACGGTCCGACTAGTTTGCAGAGATCGAGTTGATCGACGCGGCGGCGGTCTTCGATGAAGTGATTCGGAGCGTCGACATGCGTCGCGGTATGGACGCCGAAGGAAACCTGCGAGACGTTCGCGACGTCGCCGTTCGCGAGCGCCGCGCAGATGTCGAACTTGACGGCCGGGTCTCCCGGAAATGTCGGAACCGTTTCGCTCACCGCGATCGTCACGTCGTAGATCTTCATGAGGGTAGAATAGCAGTTTACGACCCCTAATCTAACCGGAGTGGGGAACGGATAATTGATAATTGAAAATTGATAATTGATAATTGCGTCATCGTAAGTTCAATGGATTCTCGAATTTCAGCTTCAAGCTACTCAAACACCGCACCGCTGATCTGGTCCTTTCTTTACGGATCGCGTCGCGGATCGGTCGAGTTGATCCTCGACACCGCTCCTGCGCGTTCGGCTCAACTTCTGGCCGAAGGACGTGTGTCGGCGGCGCTCGTTCCGGTCATCGCATACCAGACGATACCCGGAGTTCGTCTGGTACCGGATGTTTGCGTCGGCGCGCGTGAGCAGGTTCGGAGCGTTTGTCTCATCACACGCGGGATGGAACTCGAAGATGTCCGAACGGTCGCGCTCGACGTCTCGTCGAAGACGTCGGTCGCGCTGACCAAGATCATCTTCCGTGAATTTCTCGGTATCGGGCCGAAATTCAAACCGGCGGAACCCGACATCGATCGGATGCTCGAAGAATCGGACTGCGCCCTGCTAATCGGAGATCCGGCGTTGGCATTGTCGATTTGCGATTTTCAATTTGCAATTGGATCCGATCAATCGCAAATCGCAAATCGCAAATCGCAAATCAGGGTGTTCGATCTTGTCGAACTTTGGCGACATTACACGGGGTTCGGGTTCGTATTCGCGATGTGGATGACGGCGCTTGGATCGGTCGGGATCGATTTCGCCGGCGCGCGTGACGAGGGCCTCGGTCACATTGAGGAGATCATTTCCAATTATGAGTCGGAGATCGGATTGCCGCGCGACGATTTCAGACGATATCTGACGTCGAACATCTCGTATTCGATCGACGAATCGATGCTGAACGGCCTCGAACTGTATTTTGAACTTGCGCTCAAGAACGGATTGATCGAACGCAACCGGCGACTGGAATTCGTAGATTGAGGATATCAATCAATCGTTGTACGGATTCTCGCGGAGCGTTTCTTCAATTTCTCTCGCCCGGCGGTCGGCGTACCGCGGATCGATGCGTTCGAGCAACTCAAGTTGGTTGGCGAAGATGATCCGACGACAGTCCTGATCCTCGATGCGGTTCCTGAATTCGTGATCCACGCCCATCCAGAAGGTATTGAGAGAAATCAAAGAGTACAAAAAGTCGTCCTTTTTCGTGTAAACTTCACGCGAGAGTTCCAATCCGCGTTCGGTCGTAACAACGTGGATCTCATCACCGATCAATTCAACATGAGGCGCGCCGCAATCGCTGCGTTCGGTCGCAAAGCGATACAGGTTCGGAGTCGGCTTGAGCCGTTGGTTCAAGCGGTCGTAATCGGCCTGAAGTTCTTCGATCGTCATCGGTTTGCAAGTTCTTGATCGGCCCCGCGTTCAACTGACAACTCTAAACGAAGGGAGAAATCAATTATGGGTTTGGTTATCATCATCATTCAAATGTGCGGATACGCCTTTATTCTCGGATTCGTGCTGTCGTTGCTCAACTATCAGTTTGGCTGGCACCTGGGAATTCACGATGCCGAGGTACCGGCCGATCCGGCGGCCGCCGTCGTCTTCCTCGCACTCGGGATCGTTCTGACTATCGTCGGGCGGTTCTTGGACAAGAAGTTTTCAGCAGGGAGCAGTGAGCAGTGAGCCGTTCAGCGGCGCGCTACGGCGCGGCGAAAGTGGACAGTGGACAGAACTATTTTTGTCCGACGATCGGAAATCGCAAATATCTCATGCTGAGCGCTGTCTACTGTCCACTGACTTACCACGTTCACCGCTCACTGAAAAAAGACGGCGGCCTCCGAAAATCGGAGACCGCCGGGTCGGGGGTTTATTGGGGGGTAGTTAACCGAACAAATTCGACTGGAACAACAACAGCCAACCCGCGACCAAGACAAACAACACCAGGAAAATATCGTTCGCGCTCAACCTAACCTCTTCGTTTCTCATTTCCATCTGACCTCTAGTAAAATCTCTCATTTGTTAAAGCGCTTTTTGTTTTCGAAAAGTATCATTGCCTTTGGAATAAAATTTGTATTTCAAAAAGCGCGTCAATAAAAGGACGGAAATCGTCCCGAATTTGCCGTAAATTTGAGAGGATTTTCGCGAATTGCGAAAATTTGGTTGCAGATCGCGAATTACTTTGGAGCTATGAGCAATATCCAACCGATCCTGGACAAGGTTCTCGACGGCGGACGAATGACCGCCGACGACTGCACGGCGCTGCTTGAAAGTTACGACGTCGCGCGCATCGGCGCCGCGGCCGACGAGATCCGCGCACGCAAGCACCAGGACAACGTTGTCACCTACATCATCGACCGCAACATCAACTACACGAACGTCTGCAACGTCGTCTGCACCTTCTGCGCGTTTTACCGCCGTCCGGGAAAGCCCGACACTTACGTTCATTCCTTCGACGAGATCTGCAAGCGGATCGACGAGACGATCGAACTTGGCGGGACCGGCGTTCTGATGCAGGGCGGTCTGCATCCCGATTTCGGGATCGAGTGGTACGAGGATCTGCTTTCGCGCCTTCATGAGCGCTATCCGAAGTTTCAGCTCCACTGTTTCTCGCCGCCCGAGATCCACAACATTCATCTGATCAGCGGGCTCGATTACGAAACGATCATGGCGCGGCTCAAGGCGGCGGGGCTCAACTCGATGCCCGGCGGCGGCGGCGAGATCCTCGACGACGAGGTCCGCAAGCGCGTTTCGACCAAATGCAATACCCAGCAATGGCTCGACGTCATGCGCGCGGCTCACAAAGTCGGGCTGCGAACGACCGCGTCGATGATGTTCGGGATCGGCGACCGCGTCGAGCATCGCGTCCGTCATCTCCAGCGCGTCCGCGACGTTCAGGACGAAACGGGCGGGTTCACGGCGTTTATTCCGTGGACGTTCCAGCGCGAGAACACGGCGCTCGGACGCCGGATCACCGAAGAGCCGACAGGAATGGATTACATCAAGATGCTGTCGGTTTCAAGGCTTTTCCTCGACAATTTCGATCACATTCAGGCGTCGTGGCTGACACAGGGGCTTCGGCTCGGACAGGTCGCGCTCCGCATGGGCGCCGACGACATGGGCTCGACAATGATCGAGGAGAACGTCGTGTCGGCCGCCGGCGCGCACAACGAGGCGACGGAGAAAGAACTGCGTTACCAGATCAGCGAGGCCGGCTTCATCCCGCGCCAGCGCGATATTCTCTACAACTACATCGATCGGGAAGAAGTGTCGGAACTCGATAAACGCGAGTCGGTGAAGCTCAAGGAACTCTCGGTCGCGTTCGCCGATTAGTAGTTCAAAAATTCAAGATTCAAGATTCAAGCTGCCCTCTTGAATTTTGAATCTTGAATCTTGACTCGTTTGGGCCAACCTTTGTGTTTCCACAAGAAGACAGCATATAGCACGACCAGAACTCCGACATTGGGAAAGAAGATTCGCGGATCCGACCACGCCACCCCATTAAACTGCACATCAGCGAACGGCCAAAGAAACGGCGTCGGGAAGAAGGCCGTGGTGTGCGTAAAAATGTCCAAACCCACATACAGGCCCCATGCGCCCATTTCCCACACGGGCTTTCTCCGCACGAGCCAAACAACACCAAATGCCGCTGCGAAGATCACCAGGCTATGCGAGATGTTGTAGAGCTGGTGAACGTAGGCCGGAATCTGCGACGCATCCGGCGGACGCCCGATTCGATTCGTGAACTCAAAACCGTGAGCGACGACATTGGCCAGAAAGGCAATCCCGAACGCAAACAGATCGGGCGAAATACCAAATACAAATGCCAGCCAGAAGCTCTTCCGGTTGCTTCGTCCGAGAGCGATTCCACCCCAGAGACCATGCGATATGAAGTCCACGCGTCAACACCTCTTTCAGCGAACTACCTATTTTCCGTAACGTTCGTACGACTCGGCACTCTACGCCGTGCCGTGTCCGAATAAGAACGGCAAACCGTTCGTTGCCACTATTCAATATTATGTGCAAACAAACTCGGGCTCAACGACCGGCCGGACCGGGCATTTGGGATTTGCGATTTGCGATTTGCGATTCGCGGAGGCCGCCGACTCGTCTTAGTTACGCGTTCACGCGTGACCAATTCCGGCACAAGTTGCCTCGGATAAACGCGGCGGTCGCCGACTCGTCTTAGTTACGCGTTTACGCGTGACCGATTGCGGTAGAATGCGCCTCGGATGAACGCGGCGGTCGCCGAACCGGCTTCGGTTCTTATGTTGCCACGACCTTCAGGTCGTGGTCCCGGACCTCAAGAAA
>JAKQII010000169.1 GCA_029557535.1 Acidobacteriota bacterium | reverse complement strand
AAAAGCCGGTTGCCGAAGCCGTCGACCTCGTAGGCGAAGATTCGGCCGAAATTCTTATGCGGCGCGATCGCGTATTTCTTCACCGCGGTTTCGATCTCAACCGCAAGCGCGGCACATTTCGCGGCGAATTCCGCGTCGTTCAAATGCTTTCCGAAAATTTCCGCCAACTGCCGCATCGATTGCGCGGCGAAGATGTTCGACGGGACGAGAAACGGCAGGATCGTCGCGTCGTCCGACGGGCGGAACATCGAAGCGATCAGTCCGACCGGCTTTATCGGATTGCCTTTGCCGCCGTGCACCGGCGCGTCGGTCATCACGTCCGTTTGCCGCCTGAAATAGTACGGCGACGTTCCGTCTTTTCGTTGTTCGGTGACGAAGGTCGCGTAGATCAGTTTCATCGCCCGCTTCCAATGTTCGTCGAACGGCGTCAAGTCGTTGGTTTGCTTAAAATACGAGTAAGACAAACGAACGACGTAGCAGAGCGAATCGACTTCCCATTTGCGTTCGTGAACACCTCGACCCGGCGACGGTTTGTCCGACTCCCATTCCGAGCGCTTGTTCGGATCTTTGTAAAACGCGTTTGCATAAGGATCGAGCAGGACGAACGTCGCCTGCCGGCTGATCACGCCGCGGATGAGATCCCGGAGCCATTCATCGTCGCGCATCAGCTCGAGATACGGATAGACCTGGGCCGACGAATCGCGCAGCCACATCGCGTCGATGTCTCCGGTAATGACATACGTGTCGGGTTTGCCGTCGATCACCTCGTAGAAAACCGTCGTGTCGAGCGTGTTCGGATAACAGATCTCGAACATGTGACGCAGGTCCCGATCCGCGATGAGTTTCGAAACCTCGGCGATCTTGCGTTCGACCGCAACCGAGGTGAAACGCCGATCGGCAGGTTGCGGACGGCGGCCCGTGAAATCTGAGGTCTCTTGCGCGAAAGCTCTGAGCGGCTCGAACAACCCGATTGCCGCCACAGACAAAACAAATTCTCGTCGATCCATACTTGCTCACGATTGTCACCGACTTTGTGAGAGTTGTCACCTCCATCTGAGTGGATCCGCGATATGATGAAGGTTCGGGGGAAAATGGACATGAAACTCAACCGACGCGAATTTTTGGCGGCCGCCGCCGGTATTACGATCACGCAAGGTGCATTCGCCCAGAATCGCGGCACGGTCATTGTTCTCGGAGCCGGTTTGGCCGGGCTTTCAGCGGCATATGAGCTGGCCAGGCGCGGATACGCCGTCACCGTTCTCGAGGCCCGCGATCGGGTCGGCGGCCGTGTCAAAACCTTGCGCGAACCGTTTCGCGACGGGCAGTTCGTCGAACTCGGCGGCGAACTGATCGGCAATGGCTACAAGCGAATGATGGGCTACGTTCGCGAGTTCGGCGTTCCGTTCGAAGGGGTGCCCGAGCGCTTCGAGACCAGCGGCAGCGTCGCTTCACTGCAGTTCGGAACGGGGACAACCGCAGTGATGAAGGGGAGACTCTTTCCGATCGGCTCGATTCTGGATCCCCATCCGTACGGATTGACCGGAGACGAGGCAAGAGGATTGCCGAACGTGATCCTATCGGTTCATCTTCGCGCAATGGCCGCTGAAGATCGCCGGAATCCTGAACGGCTACTTGAATGGGATCGGATGTCGCTCGCCAACGCGTTGCGAAAGCGGGGCGTATCCAATCAAGCGATCCGCCTGATGGACATCACTCTAAATTACAATTCGATCGAGACCGTCTCGGCCGCAGGCGTGCTTTTCGATCTCAGGCGCCGGGCCGGAGCGGGAACGGGCGCGAACCGGATCGTGGGCGGCAACGACGTGCTGATCGCCGCGTTCCGCAAGCGGCTCGAGGAAGCCGGCGGCAAGATAATTCTCAATGCCCGCGTCCGCAAGATCGAACAACCAAAGCGCGGGGTCCGGGTGACTTACGCCTCCCGGGCGCGGAACCTTGCGCTGGCCGCCGATCATCTAGTCTGCACGATCCCGTTTGCGGCGCTCAGGGACGTCGTTTTTGCCCCGGCGCTTCCGCCGCAGAAGTCCAAGGCGATCCGTGAGCTTCAGTACACGCGGGTCACGAAAGTTTACATGCAGGGCAAACGGTTCGAGTGGGACCGCCGGAACATCGGAACAAGCGTCTGGACGGACACTCCGCTCGAGCGGATATTTGAAATGGCAGGAGATCGCGGCGACGAACGCGGGATCTTCACGGCCTGGATGGACGGCAACGGAGCGGCCCCGCCGGAGATGATGTCCGACGGCGCGCGCCAAATTTGGGCGCGATCGAATCTGGCAGCCGTGTTGCCGTTCATGAAGGGGGCGATCGAGCGGACGGCGACGAAATCATGGACAAACGATCCGTACGCCCGGGGCTCGTACGCGCATTACCTGGTCGGACAATTCGCATCGCTGCGGCCCGCTGTCGGGTCCGCGATCGGCGCGATTCATTTTGCCGGCGAACATACTGCCGAAATTTCACCGGGAATGGAGGGGGCGCTTGAATCCGCCGAACGGGTTGTTCGCGAGATCGCGGGCGACTGACCGGTTCGTTTGCAATTCTTTACGCAAGTCGGCCGCCTGCGGTATCGTTCTCTTAGTCGGTTTTGGGAGATCGGAGAAACGGACATGAAGAAATCAACTGTATTCATCACTTTTCTGCTGACGGCACAATTTTCGTTCGCGGCCGTGGCGATGGCCCGCGTGCCGCTTTGGGACAACAAAAAGCCGCA
>JAKQII010000167.1 GCA_029557535.1 Acidobacteriota bacterium | reverse complement strand
CGGTGGTCGGTGGTCGGTGGTCGGTGGTCGGTGGTCGGTGGTCGGTGAGTTTTACCAGGATCAGAGTCAAAATGTCCACGGCTTTTCCCCTTTTCCCCTTTTCCCCTTTTCCCCTTTTACTTGAATGATTCCGCCCCCGAGCTGTTTTGCGAATCCGTATGAATTCGGCGAAACACCTCGGGGGCGAAAGTATTAGTTGATGCTGCAGTCGTTGTTGAAGCTCGATCCGAGCGTCGTTCCAACCACCTTGAAGCACTTGTTGTAATCCGCTGGCCGCAGGACCCTGTTTATGATCTCCCGCTGCGGTTGCCACACGAGTCCTGTGTCATTCGTTATCTGCAGACGTATGTTCGTCGCATCGCCGGGAAATTCCACCGTTTGCTGCCAACCTGCGGTTCTTCCCTTGAACTCCATCGGTGCGGCCGCGACCACGCCGGTTCCAGTACTGTTCGGCACATCGTAAGTTACCTTGAAATGAGCGATGTACGCGCCGGCGTGAACGAGCTTCACAAAAATGTTCGGAAGCTTTTCGCAGTTGGTTTCCGTGAAATCCGTCGTCGAGCCGAGCTTGGCAACGGCATTGTCCTTCACGAACTTAACCGTGTAGGCGATCGGCACACCCGGATTGCTCTTCGAATAGACCGCGTTTCGGCCTTTGATGATCGGCTCAAGATCTTTCGCCTGACGGGCGGAAACCACTTCCGCCGCAGCCTCGGCGTTGCCGCCCATCGCGACCGCCGTCACCTTTGAATTTGCGATGATCTGGTCATACTTGGCCTTCAGGTTGACGTCGAATCCGGTCGGTTGTCCCGTACCGTAATTGAGCGCCGCCCTGGCGTCGACTGCCGTCACGCTTTTGTCGGTTTCGAGCCGAAACATGATTAACCGACCGTAATTTACCGTGCTCACATAGGCCGGCGGTGTTTGACTGTTGAACACACTTTGCGCCTCGTTCACCGTCACGCTCGAATCGAAAAACTGCTCGGGCGAGTTCGGCGCGTCAAAGGTGACCGTGTAAAAGACCTGTTTGAACATCGCCACGACGACATTCTTTTCTTTTGACGAAGAATACGCGAACTGAGCCGCCGCGTCGCCCGACGCCCATCTGACGTTGACACCCAATTCGAGTCCCAACTGTTCGCTGCTGTACGCGCTGACAGCGTTGTACGACAAGCGCTGCGGGCTGACGTAGCCCTCTCTGTACGCGGGTCCGTTATTCCAAAAACTCAGGGCGCGATTGAGTCCCGTTTGGTAGCTCCCATTGTTGGGCTGGGCAATCGTGATACTTCCCTGTTCTTCCAGTCCGGGAAGATCGACGCGCACCGTGATCGGCGCACGCTTCAATTCCGTCAATTGCCGCGGCAGTCCGTCGACCAGAGTCTTGTCCGCGAAGATCAACGCTCCCGGATAAATGACGCCCTCGGTCGGCTGGAGAATCGCGATATCCTTGAAATTGTTGGTGAGAGACTTTTTGGTTTCGATGCACCTGATTATCTCCCCGTTTCCGACCTCGCGTTTCGGTGCCGATGTAGATTTCACCTGTTCCCTGAGGATCTCGCCGCCGTCGCCCTGCACCGCGAGAAGTATCTTCGGGTTGTAATTCAAACTCTTGATGTATTGTTTCAACGCCGCCGAAGACGAAGTTGTCCCGGTCGGCGTCGGACTTGGAGTCGTGTTGGTCGGAGTAGAGTTTCCGGCCGTCGTTCCAGTATCCGTGACCGCCGCGCTGCTGGCACGAATCACCTTGCCGATCAGCGAACTCGCACCGTTGGCGGGCGTCCTGATGACCTCCTTCTTCCATAGGTTGAGCATGATGCGTGATTGGTCGGCGCATGTTAGATAGACGGACCATTCGTCCCGTCCGGTCTCGTTGCAGGTGACCGTGATCTGATTTGCCGAATTTACGCTGTTCCAGCTCTTGTTGCCGACGTTCCGAAATGAACCGGCGACACTCCCGTTGTTGCCGTAGTCAACCGCCGTCACGTTCATGCCTTTGACAGGTTCCGGAGTCTCGGCCGGACGCGGAGTCGGCTGCGTCGTCGCCGTAACTTGCTGCCGCGGTCTCAAGGCGCCCGAGTTGTAGGTCTTCGTGATCTGTCCAAGCGAGCCGGTCTTTGGATTGACGTCGTTCGGCATCGAATATTGGACAGTCGCCGCGTTCCTCGCAAGATCGAGCGTCATTGCGCCCTGCAACATCGTGCCTTGCGCGCCGTTGAACCGGCAAGACAACTGAATCGGGCCGGTTCTCCCTTCTCCCTGGCAGTTGCCAAGCACCGTCCGCCCGCTGATGTCGCGTATCCGCCAGAAAGGCGTGCCGCCGACGGGCGATTCGTAGTACTTCGTGACCATCAGATCGCCGGCACTGTTGGCCAGTGAAAGGTCTCCAAGTCCGGAAGCGGCGGTGCCCTTTTTGATGATGAACTGGGTCACATTTTCCGCCGTGACCGGAACCGCGGGATCGTCTTCGGCTCCCGCCGCGAGAACTTCATCGAATTCCGACTTCATTCTCGTCAGTACGTCTTGATCGCTGACGACCGATCTGACTGCCGCCAACATATTATCGGCGATCTCCCTGCCGGTCAGATGCACGCCCGTTCCGCGATAGGCGTTTGCGATCGATTCCTTTTTCGCGTTTACCTCATTGAGATCCATGAAATCATCGAGGACGTTCTCCACCGTGTCGGTGATCAGGAACTCGGTCAGCGCGCGCTGGCTGTCGTCCTCAAGGGGTTGGTCAGGCGGCGTCGGCCGCGGAACCGAAACGATCTCCGAACGTCCCGGGGAGGCGATCGGGAACGTTGCGGGCTCAAAATTCGAGAGATCGAACTCGTATTTCGGAGCGCTCCAAAACGCCGGGAATACGGTTGATGTCAGGAACATTGACACCACGGTTCCGACGATAAACGCCTTTCCGATCACTGACGTTTGTTTTTTGCGATTGCTTCTTGCGTTGTTGTTTTTCACTATCTTTCTCCTTTCATCGAATCTTGGGGCGTCCGAGCAAACCCGGGTCGCCCGATCATTTTGGGTTCAGTCGAATCATTCCGAACCGATCATTTGTAGGGCGACCTGGGTCTCCATTGCCGGTTGTACTCGGCCATCACGTCCGGCCGCCAGATGACGCCCGTCATCAAGCCGGCGAATACCTCCGCGACGAACTCATTTCTGCCGGTGCGGGCATAATTTGAGACGAAACGCGCGGTATCGGCCGTCATTCCGGATTGGTAATAGCCTTCGGAATTGTCTCGTTCGTAAAGCACGTGCCCGATCATGTGCAGAATCCCGATCGTGTAGCTGTCGAATCCGTTCTGACCGTTCATGTTCTGCGCGACCGATCCAACCGGAGTCGCGTCGGCAGGCCCGAGCTCGATGACCGTCACCGGATCAAAGAAGTGCTGCGCATCGGTGATCCGCTTGATTGCCTGGGTCTTCGTTTGCGGGTCGCCCGTCACATTGAACGACATCAACTGCAAGACCGCGGGGTTCACGTTGTTATCCGCGAGTGCCTTGATCGCCTTTTGAACTGCGGCCACTTTCGAGTTGTAATTCGGATCAAAGTACGCCGACCCGTAGATCACGTACTTGTATTTGGCGAAAAGGTCTTTCGGTGCGGCGTTCGGATAGAACCGAAAGGTTGTGACGCTTGAAGTCTCGTTGAACCATTGATTTCGTTGACTATCGGCGACCCATACGTTGTAGTTGCTTTTGCCGATTCTTCCTTTCTCTCCGTCCGACAATCTCCCGTTCACGGCTCCACTGAGCTGCTCCAGTGGCTCGTGTGTCTGAGCCGCGAGTTGGTGTGGCAGAAGTGCCAGCACCGCCCCGCAAACGAAGAGAGCCAGCAGCGTCCGGCAGCCGACCGGGACCGGTTTCGTTTTGGTTATTTCGTTCATTTCATCTCCTTTTTCGGGCCTCAAGGCCAATGCCCGCAAGCCTTTTTGCCCCTCAACCTAGCTAAACGGAAATGTCCGGCGAATCGTATCATTTGCCCCGGAGAGGCCGATTTGATTGACCCGGATCGAGTGAACGTGCGCTTTGGAGATTGAAAGCCGCCGCGACGCATACGGCTCTTCATGACGCCGGACGGCGCGTTTCTTCCGTCTCAGCAACAAAGGCGGTATAATCCTTGCGTATAACCCACATAAGGATTTGAATATGCGTCCGCCTGCCAAAACGGGATACGTCGGCAAACCGTATCGCCGCCGTTCCTGAGTTCCCGAAACGGGTAACCGGGCGACGCAAAGACAATATGGTCAATCACGACCCGCGCCAGATCACACGATTGCTAGCCGAATGGGGTTGCGGCGATCAAAGCGCGCTCGACGAGCTGATGCCGATCGTTTACGGCGAATTGCATCGGATGGCGAAGCGCTACATGAACCGGCAACACCAGGGGCACAGCTTCCAAACCACTGAACTGATTCACGAAGCGTACCTGAAGCTCGCGGGGCAGGAAGTAAAGGATTGGAAGAACCGCTCGCATTTTTTCGGCGTCGCGGCCCAAGCGATGCGGCACATTCTTGTCGATCATGCACGCGCCAAAAAGAGCAAAAAACGCAGCGGTTCGGGTGCGGTGATGATCACTTTCGACGAGAGCGCGGTAGTTTCCGCCGATCGCTCGGATGAGATCGTGGCGCTTGATGATTCGCTTCGAAAGCTTGCCGAACTGGACGAACGCAAGTCCCGCATCGTTGAAATGAAGTTCTTTGGCGGTCTGACGTCCGACGAGATTGCCGAAGTACTTGATATCTCGGTCATTACCGTGAAACGTGACTGGGGTTTCGCAAAAGCATGGCTCCTTCGAGAATTGTCCCGGTCGTGATCGGGACGCATTATTTCTCTTGGCGCCAATTCCTTGATTAAGGATGGCCTACGAAAGATTCAGACAGATCGAGGAGCTTTACAATGCCGTCATCGATGTTCCCAAGGAGCGGCGAATTTCCTTCCTGAAGAACGCATGCGGCGACGACGAAGAGCTTCGAAAAGAAGTTCAGTCTCTGCTCGCTTTCGCCGACTCGAAGGACACACTTTTCGACAGGCCGCCGGAAGATCTCGCGGCCGAAGTTCTTTCTGAGAGAAAGGCGCCGGCGAGTTTGCTCAACAGAACGATCGGCCGTTACAAGATCCTCGGCGTCCTCGGAGAAGGCGGGATGGGCACCGTTTACCTCGCTCGGGATGATCGCCTCGCGCGTTCCGTCGCGCTCAAGGTTCTGCCCGCCGAAATGGTCAGACAGAAGGATCGGGTGCAGCGGTTCATCCATGAGGCACGAGCCGCGTCCGCCTTAAATCACCCCAACATTCTGACCGTTTACGAGATCGACGAGGTCGAGCAAGCGGAACTGGGGAAAATCCATTTCATCTCGATGGAATTGGTCGTCGGCAAGACCTTGCAGGACCTGATTCACTCGGCGGACGTTTCGACGAACGATCTCCTGAGATATCTCGCCCAGACGGCCGAAGGATTGGCCAAGGGACACGCCGCCGGCATCGTTCATCGTGATCTGAAACCCGACAACATCATGGTTTCGAGCGACGGTTACGCCAAGATCCTCGATTTCGGATTGGCGAAACTGACCAACCCCGAACACGAACTCAACAAACTCAGACAGCACAGATCGACACCGGGACTTATCCTCGGAACACTTGGCTACATGTCGCCGGAACAAGCGCAGGGGAAATCCGAGATCGACGCCCGTTCCGATATCTTTTCCTTCGGCTGCATATTGTACGAGGCGGTCACCCGAAGCAAGGCATTCGCGTCCGGTTCGACGATCGACGCGTTGCACAAGATCATTCACTCCGAGCCGGCTCCGATCGCCGATCTTGTTCCGGGCACGCCGGACGATCTCAAAGGCCTCATCTATGAATGCCTCAACAAAGATCCCGACCAAAGGCCCCGGAGGATCGAAGACATTGTTCCGATCCTGCGTCAGTTATCCGAGTCGGACCTGAGCGGAATGAACGCGCCGCCTTTGACGGCGGAACCGATTTCGGCGATCAACGAATTTGCCGCGACCCAGCCGACGATCTCGAGACAATTCTCGGAAGAGCGCCGGCAGGTGACCGTCATGTACGCGGACGCGTCGGCCGTTTTGGAACTGTTTGAAGACTCTGAGCCCGAGCAAGCGTCGCTGATCATGCGGAACTTGTGGAGTTACGTTGAAGGTGTGATCTCAAAGGGCGGCGGGAAGATCGGCGAGCACCTCAGCGGTATTTTTGTCGCGGCCTGGGGAGCCGAGGCCGTGCGCGAACGCGACGCTGAACAGGCCGTGCGCACCGGGTTGGAGCTTCATGCAGGCCTGAAGGTTTATTTCAAGAACGAGATCCTGACCAGTCTTGATATCTCGGAATCGGAAAGGAAGACGCTTGAAGACGTCGATTTTCTGCGGATCGGGATCAGCACCGGAACGGTGTTGCTTGGACACGACGCCGATTCGGGAGAATTCGTGACGACCGGATCGCCGGTGAATGCCGCTAAGCGTCTCAGAACCGAATGTTCGCTCGGCGAGATCCTCGTCTCGCACGATACTTACCGCCATATTCGCGGTGTTTTTGACATCGAGGCGATCTCCAGCCAACGGCGGTTCACCTTTAGGAACAAGAAGCAGAACACAAAGGTTTACTCGGTCAAAGGCATCAAGCCGAGGGCGTTTCGGCTTGAAACGCGAGGCGTCGAGGGCATCGAAACGGAAATGGTCGGGCGTGAGGCCGAACTCGCGAAATTGCTCGACTCGCTCGAAGGCGTCCTGAAAGATGGAGAGTTTCAGATCGTTACCGTCGTCGGCGAAGCGGGCCTCGGAAAATCGCGTCTGCTCTTCGAATTTCAGGACCAGGCGGAACTTCTGAAAGACGAGTTTTACGTTTTTAAGGCGAGAGGGCTCGACACGGTTCGCGGGATGCCGTACTCCCTGATTCGCGACTTGTTTTCGTTCCGATTCGAGATCCAGGAGAGCGATTCGCGGCAGATCGCGCGCGACAAATTCGTCGCCGGAGTCGCGGAATTGACGGCCGGAGCCCGGCGGATCTTCGGCGGGCGCGAGGAAGCTGAAATGAAGGCCCATTTCATTGGTCATCTGCTTGGTTTTGACTTCGCGGATTCGCCGCATGTAACGGCCGTTTCAGGTGACGAGAAGCAACTGCAGGATCGGGCGTTGAGTTATGCGACCCAGTTCTTCTCGGCCGTCGCCGGCCGCCGGCCGCTTGTGATTTACCTCGACGATCTGCATTGGGCAGACGATGAATCGCTCAATTTCATCAACCTGATCGCGCGGGAATGCGTCCGATCTCCGATTCTGATCGCGGAGTTCGCGCGGCCGGGGCTGTTTGAACGACGGCCGAACTGGGGCGAAGGACAGCTGAATCGCATCCGTTTGAGATTGCAGCCTCTGACAAAGCGTGAGAGCCGCCGGCTGATCCGGGATATACTGCAGAAGTCGGATGACATCCCGAAGGAACTGCACGATCTCCTCATATCGAATACCGACGGCAATCCGTTCTTCATCGAAGAACTGGTCAAGATGCTGATCGAAGAAGGCGTGATCTCGACGGCCGGCGAAAATTGGAATATCGACGCGAAACGCCTCGGCGAAATCTCGGTCCCGACGACCCCGACCGGTGTTTTGCAATCACGCCTGGACAGGCTGGCGGTCTGGGAAAAGCGCGTCCTGCAACGGGCCTCGGTGATCGGTCGGGAATTTTGGGATCTTGCCTTGACGGGCTTCGGACGCGACGTCAACATCCCGACCGTTTTGGAATCATTGTGCCGAAAAGAACTTCTCTTTCGGCGGGAGTTCTCGACCTTCGACAACGCGAACGAGTACATCTTCAAACACGCGCTGCTGCGGGAAGTGACCTACGGGACGGTTATTCTGGACGACCGTCGAAGATGGCATTCCGAAACTGCGGGCTGGTTGATCACACATGACGGACAGCGCGAAAACGACCACTTGGACCTGATTGCCGGACACTTCGAGAAGGCGAACGAACTCGGACGATCGGCAGAATGGTACGGACGAGCCGGTGAGCAGGCCTTGAGCAGTTTCGCACTTGATGTCGCCGTCGGATATTTCGAGAAAGCGCTGGGATTTTGGAAGATCTCCGCCGACCAGGATCGATCAGCAGAGATCACGGATAAACAATTGAGGAGATGGAAACTGGGACTCGGAAAGGCGATCGTCCGGAGAGCAAAATACCCTGAAGCCATACGGATATTCAGGGAGGTTCTGGATGAGGCCCAGAAGGCGGACGATCGGCTGGATCGGGTAAAGGCGTACGAAGGGATCAGCATCGCACAGTTCGAAAACGGCGAACCGCGGAATTCTCTCGAAAATTCACGCGAGACGATCCGGTTGGCGGCGGAGCTTGAGTCGGATCCGAACGATGAGAAACCGGCACTCTTGTCGTCCGGCTGGTACCGCATGGGAAGAGCACATCTTTCGCTCGGAGATTTCGACGAAACGATCAAATGCGCGGAAAAGACGCTCGAAATTGCGGAAACAATGGGCGCGGAAGGTCTTCCTGCCAGAGTAAACAGTTTTCACTTGCTCGGCTCGGCGCTTATGTACTCCGGCCGCATTGCGGAGGCCAAGGAATACGAAAAGCGAGAGGTTGAGATCGCGCGCCGGATCGGCAATCTCACGTCAGTCGCCAACGGTCTGAACAGTCTCGGCTTCCAGTCGTACATGCTGGGCGACGGGAAGGCGGCCTTGGAATATTACGACGAGGCCGGCCAGATCGCCCGCGAGATCGGAAACAAGTCGAGTGAATTGATGATCCGGAGCAACGCCGGCGGCGCGAGGGTCTATTTGGGAGAATACGCGGCAGCCGAGAACGAATTGAGATCGCTGATCGCCGAAACCGGCGACTACGGATATTTCCTGGTCCCCGAGACGTATCGGTTCCTGGCGGAAGCCCTGATCGGTCAAGGCAAATATCCGGAGGCGCTCGAAGCGGCCGCCAAGTCGTATCGCCTGTCAAAGGAATCGGAGAGCCGGGAAATGATCGCGGAAGCGCTGAGAGTTCTCGGCGTCGTGTCCGCGAGCTTGAAGAGCGATGTTGAGATAGACGACCGGAGATGCTCGGCCGCGGAATGTTTCGAGAACAGTCTTGAGATCCTCAAAAGCACCGGGATGGAAGCGAACCGCGCACAGGTCCTGCATAATTTCGCCCGGCTGAAGGAGATCGAAGGCGACGAAGAGAAGTCGAGAGAGCTGTTGGCCGAATCCGATGAGATCTCGAACCGATTAAAGATCGACACGGCCGCCAAAGGAATCTACTTCAGGTGAAGCTAAAATGAACCTGGACTGAGAATCCACGATCCGCCCGCTGACGCAGGCGGTACTGACACCTTTCCCCTTTTTCACTTTCCCCCTTTTCCCCTTTTCTTGTCGACGACTCTGAACCGCTCGCACACGACAAGCATGTCTTCGGAAAACTCGCGGCCCGACTTGTCGCATTCGCGCGTGAAGTAATCCCGGTGGCATTCGCGCCAGTATTCCAATGATCCGTCGCCTTCGCCTTCGGCCGCGGCAAAGTCGTCGGTAACGTCCCGAAACGCGACGATATCCACGTCGGTCGTTTCGATGATACACATCGGTTCGCCGGCCCAGTTCGTGACAATGCTCAGATCGCCCGGAATCGGCGGCCGCTTTCCTTCATCCTCGACAGACCAAAGCGAGGCACCAGTCGCGCGCTTCTTTCCCTCAATCACCAATTCAAGTAGTTCATTCGCCATTTCCTCGCTGTCGCCGAAATAGAACGTCTCGTAGAATCGCGATTCATCGAGGCCGCCGACGGCTTTGGCGGCTGCATTCCAAAATGGCTGAAATTGCTCAGGAATTGGCATTGCGAACTACTGTTTCCGAATATGATAGCAGAGCCCGACGATGCCGTTCTTGTAAGCTTTGACTTCCGCGAGGTGGAGCGGGACGTCCTTTTCGAGCGCACCAAAGAACGGAATCCCCTCACCGACGAGGATCGGAAGGACGGAATATCTGATCTCGTCCGCGAGTCCGAGCCGGATGCATTCGCGCGCGACGTCACCGCCGCCGGCAATCCAGATATTGCGGTATTTCCGCCTCAGTTGTTCAGTGATCAGAGATTCTAGATCGCCCTCGTAAAACTCGATCGTCTCCCGATTCTTCGGCAGATCGCGGGTCGTCAGGACAACTGTCGGAGTTTCGCCGT
Organism: Acidobacteriota bacterium; assembly: GCA_029557535.1. GTDB lineage: Bacteria > Acidobacteriota > Blastocatellia > Pyrinomonadales > Pyrinomonadaceae > JAFDVJ01. The sequence continues at coordinate 3,819 of JAKQII010000167.1, read as the reverse complement.
ACGCCCAGCCGAATCCTTGCGCTTCAAACCGCAGCGCCGTCTCGTACGTGCGCGAGCCCATAACGTAACAGTCGATCGTGCCCAAGAATTCTTTGACGTATTCGGAGTCGAGCGTTTCGCCGTCCGCGAACTCGTCGGAAGTTTCGAGCCAGTCAACGGCGCCGTTTTTTCGGGCGATAAAGCCGTCGAGGCTCGCCGCCATGTGGATCGTTACGCGGGATTCAGTGTTCATGATTTCCAACTTCCACGCCGCCGAGCGACCAGCCCAATGATCCCCGCAAGACACCCGAAAAGAAATATGACCAATCCGGCCCATTCAATCACGGACGCTATCCGCGAATGAAATACGTAGCTGGCGGTCATCTCCGGCGTCGGATCCTGATAAGGAATCCCGGCGAACACGATGTCGTATACGAAGCCGAGAAAGATCAGGCCCAGCCCCGTGACGATAATGAGAATCGGCTTAAGTAGTTTCATCTTCTTAATGAACTACACAATAATGCCGACCGAAGCGTTTACGAGCAAGTTCTATCGATGATCGGCTTCAGTTTTCAGTGTTGAACTTTTTTGCCTTCCCAACCGCGTCCAGACACGCCGAATCGGGCGCTGTTCCCGGATCGTCGTAAAACTCGGCGACCATGTCGCGGACGCACGGCACCGAAAACGCCGGGCCGTGGCCGACCCACGGGACCTCGAACAGGAAGCTGTTCTTCATGTTTGATGCGAGCGTCCTCCCCCAAACGGGCGGCGTGTAAGCGTCATATTCGGCGGTGAAGATGAGGGTCGGAATCTTGCTTTTGACCGGGCGGTTCTCGATCGGTTTCGCGGCCGGCACTTTCCAGACGCTGCAGATATCCGGCAACGACATCACCTCGTAACCGTTCAATTTCGGATAAACCGTCGACTGCGCCCGGATCTTGCGCATGTCCTCGAACGGAAACTCTTCGCCGCACCAGACTGAATAGCGCATGCCCAACCCGCCGCCGGAACCAGGTTTTGCATTCGCGTACTGTTTGAAAATATCAAGGTTTCCCTTGAACGTCGTGTGGACGACCTTCGGCACGTCGGCGATCGCGGCCGCGTCGGCGGACAAAAAGTGATCGACGATCCACGTCACGAAGTCGTTTCCGTCGAGCTTGATCCCGTACGATTCGCTTTGAGTTTTTCCTTCAACGGTCGCGGCGATCGGATCCTTGTTCAGCCGCGCGACGACCGCGTAAAACTGGTCTTCGAGATTCGGATAGGCGCGGGCGCACCCGGCTTCGGCGCGGCAATTCGCGAACAGCTCGTTCAGCGCGTAAACGATACCGTCGACGCCGACCTCGTCGTAATTCACTTCAGGCGGAAGGCTCGATTCGAGAACAACGCTGCGGATGCCTTCCGGATGATCTCGGATGACATTCAGCATCAGCCGCGAACTGTACGACAGTCCCCAAAGATTTAATTTCTTGAGCTTCAGCACGCGCCGCAGATCGGCGATATCGGCGGCGCTTTCGGCGCTGTTGTACGCGGCGGGATCGATGCCCTGTTTCGTCAGCCGGTCATAGCACGCCTTCGCCGCGACAAGTTCATTCTTTCGCGTCGTCGCGGCGTCGAGCTGTTTCCTGAGACTTTCATTGAGCGAGGCTCCGACCTCGGGACAATCGAGCGCCGGCTGCGCGTATCGCGTCCCGCGCTGCTCAAAGACGATCATGTCGCGGTCCTTGAGCCACGGCGAGTATTTGCGGCTTCTGACGAGGTTCATCGACGACGCGCCCGGCCCGCCGAATGTTCGCAGGACCGGATCGGGCTTCGGCGTGTCGCTCTCGCTTTTCAGGAAGACGATCGGCAACCGGATCGTCTTGCGGTTCTTGATCCGCCTGATCTCCGGCACGACGAGGTATCCGCACCTCGCCTTCTCGTCCTTCGGCAGCTGAACCGCGCAATCCGAATCTTCGAACCGCGGTACGCGGTCCTGCGCCGATGACGTTATCGAAAAGACGAAAAGGATCAGACAGATGGTCGCGCTCGCGTTCATGAAACCTCCGGGATATTGGTCGTTATTTTGGATACACCGCGACGCGCCGATTAATGACGGGAGAAACGGGCCCGTTCCGATTAGGCCCTAAAAGTCTGAGCCGCAGACGATGTGGAAGTGAAGGATAAACGGAATGAAAATCCGGGATTCCGCGGCAAGAAACGACCAAGAATTTTTGGGGCTCAACACCGGCTTTGTAATACATGCCTTCGGTGTCAGCGCGTTTTAACCCTCGCCGCCTTCCGGACCGTAAAAGAACACCCATGTCGCGAAGTCAGGAGTGAATTCCTCGAATCGATGAACAACGCCGGCGGGAACGAACAGCACTTCGCCGGGCTCGAACGGCCGCCGCGTCTCGCCGTTGACGAAATGCCCGGTTCCCGAGATCACGACATAGATCTCGTCGCGCGTGTGCGGCTGCTGGTTGTCGACTTCTTTCGGCTCATAGATCTCAACCTCGAGCGAGCCGTGCCGGAACAGAGTCTTGAAAAGCGCGCCGCTCTCGCTCCGAAGGCTCGCAAGCGCCGCCGCCGTCGTCAGCCGATCATTGGTATCATTGTTCATATTTTTCGAAGTTCGGATCGAGTTTTACTTTCTACTTTTCACCTTTTGCTTGGCGATCCGGCCTCAACCCATTTTGGATTTTAGATTTGGGATTTGGGATTTGATCCTCTCCCCTTCGCCCCTTCTCCTGTCCCCCATTCCCGATTTGCCGGTCGAAACCGCTACCGGTTCGAACTTCTACTTACTACTTTTCACTTTTTACTTGGCGACCCGGCCTCAACCCATTTGGGATTTCGGATTTCGGATTTGGGATTTCGGATTTGCGATTTGATCCTCTCCCCTTCGCCCCTTCTCCCGTTCCCCCGCCCCCGATTTGCAGGTCGCTACCGCTCCCGGTTCCGACTTTCCCGTTCCTCCGCTCCCGGTTCCGACTAGCCTCGATTCACACGAAACGAATACTTTCCTGCCCCGACGGTTTGCGGCGGACGTTTGTCCGGTAACTCGATCGTCGCGGTCGTGTTCGGCGGCACGACGACGTTTATCGTCACCTTTCCGTTCTTCATCACCCACGAGCTCAATGCCTCTCCATAAGGCGTTTCGAGCTCGGCGCGCGCCGATGTCAGCTGCGATCCGATCAGCGGACGCACGAAGAAATGCTTGTAACCCGGAACGGCCGGATCGGGCGCGAGCCCGGCGACGCGTTCGTACATCCACTGCCCGATCGCGCCGTAGGCGTAATGGTTGAACGAGTTCATCGATGCGTCGCCGAATCCCTTGTCGCGGCTGTAACTGTTCCAGCGTTCCCACATCGTCGTCGCGCCCTGATTGATCGAGTAGAACCACGACGGATAGGTTTCTTTGAACAGCAGATCGTACGCAAGATCCGGACGGCCCATGTCGTCGAGCACCTTTACGATATGCGGCGTGCCGAGAAATCCCGTTCGCAGATGCCCGTCGGCCTCGCCGATGAGCCGGACAAGATTCGCAAACGCCTTCTCCTTCACGTCATTTGGGATGAGATCAAACGCGATCGCCAGCACGTACGCGGTCTGAGTTTCGGGCGCGTTCTGCAGTTTGCCCGACGCGTCAAAGTAATTCTTGAAAAACGCCTGCTTCACGAACGCGGCCTCGTCGCCGTAGCGTTTCGCTTCCGCATCGCGCTTCAGGACCCGCGCGGAATCGGCGAGGATCTGTGCGCTGTGGGCGTAAAACGCCGTCCCGAGGAGCGAACGCGGAGTATCGCCTCGGCGATCGGCGTTCGAATCGTCGGCCGTCTTGACCGCCTTCGGATACGGCTG
>JAKQII010000155.1 GCA_029557535.1 Acidobacteriota bacterium | reverse complement strand
CGAACGGAACACCATCTTCGGATTGTGCTTCGACATCACCTTCGTGATCGCCGCCGTCAAGGTCGTCTTCCCGTGATCAACGTGTCCGATCGTCCCGATGTTCACGTGCGGCTTGCTTCTGTCAAATTTCTCTTTGCTCATCTCTTATCGGTCTTCTCCAGTCGAAAATATGATGTTTACAAAATCAAAACCAAAACTATGGAGCCCGAGACGGGATTTGAACCCGTGACCTCTTCCTTACCAAGGAAGCGCTCTACCCCTGAGCTACTCGGGCCTGACGGGCTTTCAAAAAAAGTGGAGCGGGAGACGAGGCTCGAACTCGCGACCCTCAGCTTGGAAGGCTGATGCTCTACCAACTGAGCTACTCCCGCAAACCCATTTTGGATTGGTGATTTCTGATTTCGGATTGAAATCCGCGTTCCCAAATCCCAAATCCCAAGTTCAATATGGTGCAAGGGGTAGGATTCGAACCTACGTACGGCTCTCGCCGGCCGGGTTTACAGCCCGGTGCCATTAACCACTCGACCACCCTTGCCTAGTGCCTTCTATGCTAATCCCCAGCTTTTGAAGCTAGTTAGCAAAATTGACATATTATCGAAAGAATTGTGATCGCGCAAGTTCCAAATCAGTCTTTTTCAGCCTTGTCGCGTGATTCGGCGCGCGGGTGAAAGCGTTCGTATGTGCGGCGCAAATGCTGGTCGGTGATATGCGTGTAGATCTGCGTGGTGGAAATATCGGCATGCCCCAGCATCTGCTGTACCGATCGTATATCCGCGTCGTTCTGGACAAGATGGGTCGCGAACGAATGACGCAACGTATGCGGTGAAATATCGGGTCGACCGATCTTCTCCCCGCAACTCTTCACAAGTTTGAAAACGTCCTGCCTGGTGATCGGTCGGCCAAGTGACGATACAAAGAGATTCTCGATCTCGATGTTTTCCTTATCTCTTCGCTTAATGAGATATCTCCGGAGCCATTCCACGGCGACGCGTCCGATCGGAACACGTCTCGTCTTGCTGCCTTTGCCCTTGCACGTCAGGATTCCCTGTTCGAGATCAAGATCTCCAAGCCGCATCGAGCAGACTTCCGAAACGCGCAGTCCGCAGGCGTACAGCGTCTCGAGTATCGTGCGGTCGCGCAGGCCGATCTCGCCGGACACGTCCGGAATCTCCAGAAGTTGTTCGATCTCCTGCCGGTTGAGGAAGTTCGGAAGATACGAGGTCGTCTTTTGCGCGTCGAGATCCTCGGCCGGATTCTTGTCGATGTGGCGGTCAAACTGAAGGAATTTGTAGAATCCGCGGATTGCGCTGATGATCCGGTTGACGGAGGTCGGAGACAGTTTTTCGGCGGAAAGATCGATCAGGAACTCGCGCAGGTCACGGCGCGAAACGGAGACGAGTTCGATCGAAACGCGTTCGCTCCATGAAACGAGTTTGCGAAGATCGCGTTCGTAGCTTTCGACCGAGTTTTTGGCGAGTCCTTTCTCGACCCGAAGGTAAAGAACATACTCGCCGATCAGATCGCGTTTCCCCGAAGCCTCAATCACATACGAAGAATACTACGAATTGCGAGAAGTCTGCCGATCAATCGCCGTTGCGGAATCTGTAGCCCGTGCAGTCAACTTCGATCGCCGACCACTCGCCGTCGTTTTTCATCGCATTCAGCGCGCGCGTTCTCGAGAGATTCCAGGTCCGAAAATCGGTTGTTCCGGTTAGTTCACAGTAGTGGCGAATCAAACCGTTTCGCACTTCGTTCTGAACAAAATCCGTCGACTTGTCCTGGGTCGCCAAACCCGGAAAGGTTTCCAGGATGACCGGCACAGCGTCGGCGCTCAATCCGACGTTGTATCCGCGATCGAACGGTCGTCCCTGGTTCATGAGTCGGACATTCGTCCGCGCAATGAAATCGTCCGGGTTAACGATGTGCAAAAGCCCGAGCACGAAAAGTGCCGACCACAAAACTCCCCATGCGAATTGCCGTCGTGCATTCCGCATGATCGAAACCGCCAACCATACAAAGACGATCGCCAACCAGCCAATGAACACCATCGGATAAAATCGTCCCGTCGAAAGTCCGTAGCCTGAACTGCCGGTAAGGATAAGCATCCGCTGCATCGCGGACGCCATGATCACGAAAAGCAACACGATCAAGATCCCGGACATTATACGGTACAGGTTAAAGGCGGATTTTGCCTCTTTCAAAAGCCAATGCGAAAGCATCAGCGTCGGCAGGACTAGAATCGCGACGACGACCAGTTCGCCAAATCCGCGGCGGGCATATTCGGACAATTTAAGATCTTCGGTTCGCTGCACGAGATCGAATCCACCGAACAAATACGGAAGCTGGACGATCACGAAGGACAAAAACAAGAGATTGACCAGACCAAGCGAGACCCCGATCTCGACCGGACCAAGCGTCAGGCTCGGCGAAAGAACGTCGCTGTTTGGCTCGCGCCAGTTCCAGGTTTTCTTCGGCCGAGCCGGTTCCTGGGCCGGATCCGGGACATCGTCCCCTCCTGTTGATTCCGAGCTCTCGTTCGATGGCACAACCGATGCCGGCGTCGGTTCATTGAAAGTCGACTTCACGTCTTCGGCAAAGCTCTCGGTGATCGACGCGCGCATATAGCCGGCTGAGAACCAACTGAAAAGACTGATTACGAACGCGTGCTCAAAGAGGACAGCCGGATCGATGTTCAACGTCCGCTGCACGAGTCCCTCGTAGGTCGCGTCGGCCGCCACGAACAAAGCCCCGAAAATCAGCACCAGCGGGGCAGCAATCGCAATCCCCCGAAGAACTCCAAACAAGTGGCGCCGCCAGCCGCTTCCGGAAACATTCGACCATTCGATATCGTCGAAGATCAGCACGAACGGTGAAAACAGAACATTGAACCCGGCCCAGAACCAAGCGAGCACGTAATGGAAAAGTCCCGCTGTATCGACCTTCACGCGAAGCGCCGGCAACAGCAGCACGGCCAGGACGATCAGGATAGCGACGGTACTCAGCACCTTCAGTTCCTCAGCGTCTCTCCAGGAATAGAAGACGCCGACGATCGCGATCGCCGAAAGCAACGCGGCGCTGTGCGAGTTCAGGTACTCGGGACGATGGCGCTTGAAGAGGAGCACGACTGCGCCGACGATGAAAAGTACGACGACCGTCGCGTTCAATCCCCATGGACCGACCCGGAGCATCGTGTCGACCACCACACCGAACAAAACACCAATCTGCAGAATCTCAAAACCAGTTTTGGATCTCTCGTTCATAATTAACCTTCGGGCCGAAACGCGGCAACGACCCCCAACTCTTCAACATCCGGAAAGGATCCGCGTCCAAAAAAGACGTGCTTCGCAAAGCTCGATCCGACACGGGTTCTCAGAATTGCAAACGATGCCTCAAGCAACGCCTGATTCGAAAACGACTTGATGATCCGGCGCATCCACAGGCGCGACACGAAGCGAGCGCGGAACAGTTCGCCCGAATAACTCGAAAGAACCCGCGGATCGTTGGTCGCGAGGCGTCTTGAAACGACTTCCGCCGCGAACTTCGACAGCCGCAACGCCGGATCCAGACCGCCGGCGGTCAACGGCGAGACCGCGCCTGCGGCATCCCCGATAAGCAGACCGCGCTCGCACGCGATCCGCCGCAGGACACCGCCGACCGGTATTCTTCCGCCGCGCGATTCGGTCAGTTCAGAATTCGTCAGATCGATCAAACATCGAGTCTTATCCTTGAACGATCGTAGCGCTTCCCGAGGGTTGAAATCAGCGGGATAACCACCGACACCGATGTGGATTTCCTCACCGTCATCGGCGATCCACGCGAGATAGCCCGGTGCGAGTTTGGCGTCGAGAAAGCAATGCAGGCGCGGTTCTTCGACACCCTTTGATTGAAAAACTTCTTCGTAACCGACGATCCACTCAGAGTTCTCGTCGAGTCCAAGGTCACGCGCGACGCGTGATCGGGCGCCGTCGGCTCCGATCAGGACCTTGGTATGAACTTCGAGTGCTTTTCCTTCTTTTTCGAGTTTGACGTTGATGTTTCGCAAGCGGGACGCTTGCGCTCCGGTGGCCGAAACGTACCGCGTTCCCGACATGAATTCGACCCCGGAGTCGACGCTCTCGTCGAGCATCGATCGGTAAAGCGTGCCCATTTTTCCGACACGAAACTCGTCTTTGTCGCTCGCGAGATCGATCCTTTTCAGCCTCGGCGAGTACAGCGAAACGTCACGGACAGCACGCCCGAGCGTCCCGGCGGGGAAGTCAAAATCCTCGAGCGTCTTCCGGACAAAGATCCCGGTCGTATGGACTCCGGCCGTCAGATCGCTTTTACGATCGACGAGTAAAACCTTGGCATCGCGCCGCGCAAGCAGCTTGGCGCATTGAAGTCCGGCCAGTCCTGCACCGACGATTACAACGTCGTAGTTCATGTTATTGAACCTTCCTTGAACGGTTTTTGAAGCAAAGCCGGCTGATGATCCCGAAAACGAACGTCGCGATTGGAAACGCAATCGCTCCGATCAGCATTCCGGACGTTCGATGCGCTGCCGCGTCTGCCGCGAACATGTTCATCAGAACCAATCGGACCGTATAGTACAGAAAAAAGGCGGACATTAATGCGAACAACACGCCGAGGGTTGTCAGGACCACGTTTTTCATGAAATCTCCTATCGCCTCATCGCGCTGATCAGCGCCTCCATGTGGTTCAGATACCGATCGAGCGCATCGCGTCCGGCCGTTGTGATCCGGTATTCCGTCAGCGGCACACGGCCCTTGAACGATTTCTCGCAGACCAGATATCCGGCTTCCTCGAGCTTTCGCGCGTGGACACTGACGTTGCCGTCGGTCGTGTTCAAAAGGCTCTTCAAATCGTTGAAGGAGAGAGATTCGTTCGCCGCGAGCGCGCTGATGATGCCGAGACGCATGCGCTCGTGAATGATCTTGTCGAGTTCGTTCGAGACGCGCTCCGCGGCCTTTTCGACGCGAAGCGCCGTTCGCGTTTCCATCTCGTCACCCGTGTTCTACGCAACTTTTCTTAGTGCCATAAGTTAGTCCACTCGCGAGAACCTTGATCCATCAGCCTCCAAATTTCCTTCCGATGATCGCTCCGAAGGCAATATGCAGCAGTCCGAAGCTGACTCCCATCATCGTGTTTCCGTAACCGGCAGGAATAAAGAAGGCGACCGCGCCGAGCGCCATGAAACACCACCCCATGATCGGCACCGGCTTGACGGAGAAAGCGCCGCCGCAGACGACGGCCGTGCCGTAGCAAATGATCCAGACCGGGATCATCATTTCGAAATGTCCGAACCGCCACAGGCCGAGCGTGATGAAGACGCCGCACAGCATCGGCGGCAAGGAATTCATCAGAAGCTTTCGCGCTGGGCCCGACGCAAGCGATGTCTTCGAAAGCTTCGACTTTTGCCACATCGCGAGGAACCCGATCGAACCTGCGAGCGCCGCCTCGGCGAGCCAAACTTTCAACCAGTCGGCGACGAGTGGTGCGAAATTGTTGGCGATATATGACGCGGCGACCGCTGTGACGCCCATCAGCACCCCACCGTAACCGGGAACCGCCGTAAAGCTCGTCGAGCGTTCCATGGTTTCGCGGATATAACGCAGATTGTCGATCGCCCG
>JAKQII010000152.1 GCA_029557535.1 Acidobacteriota bacterium | reverse complement strand
CGGTCAGAAAAAGATGCCGAAAGTTCAATTGTATTCTCATTTATTCTACGGTTTTCAACAGATGAAATCTTGCTTGACGCAAATCGGTAAATTCTCACCTATTTCGCTTGAAAATACAAGGAGAATTCCGCCGTCAGTTGGGGAAGTTGGGCTTCCACTTTCAGTTTGCGATTGGGAGAGACGGCGCTTCGCGTGATACTTGGCCCAAACCTGCCGGCGCATTGCGCTGACACGGGTCGCACGGATCAAAGGTCGTGGCGACGTGAATGCCGGGAAAAGGGAAAAGTGAAAAAGGGGAAAAGGGGAAAAGTGAAAAAGGGGAAAAGGGGAAAAGGGGAAAGGGGAAAGAGTCGGGCGGACTTTTTGCCTTTTAACCTTTTACCTTTCACTTTCAAGCCGCTTGCCTCGGGCGCGGTTCTCCATCGCGACGGCAATCCCGAATCCCAAATCCGCAATCCGAAACGGCTTGAACGCGCCCTGCAAAAATCCTAAACTGGAACTTGTTGATCAGAACTAGTTTTTTCACTTCAAGGAACATAAAAATCATATGAAAGAAGCGGTTATCATCAGTGCGGTCCGGACTCCGACAGGGAAGTTCCAGGGCCTTCTCAAGGGATTCAGCGCGACCGATCTCGGCGCGATCGCGGTTCGCGAAGCGGTCAGCCGTGCGGGCATCACGCCCGACAAGGTCGATGAAGTGATCATGGGCTGCGTCGTGCAGGCCGGGCTCGGTCAGGCTCCGGCGCGACAGGCCGCACTCAAGGCGGGACTTCCGCCTGAAGTTTCGGCGCTGACAGTCAATATGGTGTGCGGTTCGGGACTTCGGGCCGTCAGCCTCGCGGCGCAGGCGATCCAGCTCGGTGATGCCGAATTCGTCGTCGCCGGCGGCATGGAATCGATGTCGAACATCCCGTACGCGATGCCGGGCGCGCGCGACGGATACCGGATGGGAAATCAGACGGTGACGGATCTGATGATCACCGACGGCCTCTGGTGCCCGTTCGAGAACTGGCACATGGGAAACACCGGCGAGGTGGTTGCCGAGAAACACCAGATCTCGCGTGGTGAGCAGGACGAATTCGCCGCTGCTTCGCACCAAAAGGCGGCCGCCGCTCAATCCGAAGGACGTTTTGCGGACGAGATCGTCCCGATCGAGATCCCTCAGAAAAAAGGCGATCCGATCGTTCTCAACTACGACGAGCCGGTTCGCCCGGACACGACCGCCGAAGGACTCGCGAAACTCAAGCCGGCGTTCAAGCGCGACGGCGGAACGGTGACGGCCGGCAACGCGCCGGGCGTCAACGACGGAGCTTCGGCGGTGGTCGTGACGTCGGCTGAAAAAGCCGCCGAGCTCGGGATCGAACCGCTCGGACGCATCGTTTCGTACGCAACGTCCGGCATTGAACCGAAATACATCATGCTGGCGCCGGTCGAAGGCGTCCGCCGCGCCGTGTCGAAGGCCGGTTGGGAACTTTCGGATGTCGAACTGTTCGAACTGAACGAAGCGTTCTCGGTGCAGGCGCTCGGCGTGATGAAAGAACTGGGGATCGATACCGAACGCGTCAACGTCAACGGCGGCGCGGTCGCGATGGGACATGCTATCGGTAACTCCGGCAGCCGCATCCTGACGACGCTGCTTTATGAAATGAAGCGACGCGGCGCGTCGAAGGGTGTTGCCGGGCTTTGCCTCGGCGGCGGAAACTCGGTCGCGATGGCCGTCACTCGCTGACAGAAGGACATCGTCTTGCCCCCTGCATCTCTGCCGCCACGGTTGCTGCGGATGTGCCGGGGGCGGTTTTGTTCCCAAATTTGCGGGCTTGCCGATTTTTCCGCGAATTCTCGCGAATTGACGGTCACTAAACAATCGTGTCCTGAATATCGAAAGAGTTCTATCGCAGAGCCACGGAGACGAAGAGATACATAGGGAATGGGTGTGAGACGACGTCGTCCGTGCGATCTCCGCGGTTCGGCGAATCCGGGTTGTGTCGCATGGCAATCGGTCATGTGCTGACCGATTCGCGTTCATTTGCGCAAAATCGAAGGCGGAAGCCTGGTTTTTTTCGAATGCCGATCGATTAGCAGTTTTTCAGATTCGAAGTTATGGCGATCCTTGCCGGAATCCATTGCCTGCTGCCGAACCACTCGGTTCCCGATGCGTACGCGGACGAGATGCGCGCACTTGTGAGCCGCGATCCGGCACGTTCGGTCGTCGCGTACGGCAACGGCCAATCGATTGTATTCGCCTGCGGGTTGGACGGATTCGGGAAAAGCGGTGTCCATCAGGACGGGACAGGCGGATTCACGGTTCTCGCGGGTGAACCGCTGTGTTCCGGCCTCGCGGACGATTATTGTTCGGACCTCGCGATCATTCATTCCGAGATAGCAGCCGGCAGCACTCATTCCGTCAAACGAAGCCGCGGAACGTTTTGTCTCGCCAACGTTCAAGGCGGTGCTTTGACGCTGGTTGCCGACAAACTCGGGGTCCGGCAGATGTTCTACCTAATTGGTCGGAACCATGTCGTCTTCTCCACTGCTCTTCGCATCCTCGAGAACCTGAGCTTTGTCGAGCGAAAACTAAACGTCCGGGGTGTGATCGAACAGGCAGCGATCGGGTATCCGCTCGGGGACCGGACGCCGTATGAGGACATATTCGCGATGCGCGGAGGTGAGGTCCTGCAATTCCGCGACGACCGCCATCTTCGGTGCCGCTACTGGAAATGGGACGAGGTCGCAGTCTCAGACCTTCCGGAATCCGAACTTCTTTCGTCGCTTCACGACACGTTTGCCGAAGCGGCCAGAATCCGGCTCGGGTCCGACCGCGGGACGATCGCGTATCTCAGCGGCGGACTCGATTCGCGCTGTGCCGTGGCGGCGATCCGCGCCGCCGGAGCGGAAGTTCACACCTTCAACTTTGCCCGTCCGGGAACACAGGATCTCGAGTTCGGACGGATGTACGCGGATCTCGCCGGAACCGTCCATATAGAAGAGCCGAAAGAAGCCGGCGACGCGAAGCCCGACTACTCGAAGAAGATCGCCGATGCCTGGCGCCGGTCGCCGCATTCTGACTCGAACCGCGTCGAGCGTCCGAACGTGGTCTGGAGCGGAGAGGGCGGAAGCGTCGCACTCGGTCACGTCCATCTCGGCCGCCGCATCGTCGAACTCGTCCGCGACCGGCGGATCGACAAGGCGATCGACGTGTATTTCGAGCGGGAATCGATCCACCTCTCGCCGAGAATCTTCAAATCCGGCAAGAAGATCGACCCGATGAAGATCGTCCGACGGGGCGTGCGTGAGGAACTTGCGCAGTTCGCGTCGTGCGACCCGGCCCGCAATTTCTATTTGTTCCTCCTTTTGAACGACCAGCGGCGCAAACTGCACGAGCATTTCGAGAACGAGGATCTACACGGCGTGGAGTTCCAATTGCCGTTTTTCGACTCCGACCTCATCGGGACGATCCTTCGGATACCGGTCGATCTTTGCCTCGAGCACAGGCTTTACGTCAATTGGCTATACAGGTTCGATGAATCGGTGACATCGGTTCCCTGGCAGGCTTATCCGGGGCACGCGCCGTGTCCGATCGAGGTCGGAACAGGACTGAGTTATCAGTGGGATTCAAATTATCAAAGAGCCGAGGCCGGCGCGCTCGTGAAGAAAGTCCGCGAGGATGCCCGCCGAATAATTGCTTCAAAGGCATTCCCGCGCCGGATTCTGAGCCGACGGAATCTTCGCGTCTCCTACGCGCTCCATCGAGCGGGCCTCCGCGATTACAGCTATCTTTTCGACGCGGCCGGGATCATCGAACGGTACAACCGCAAATGTTCCTGATTCCGTCGTTTCCTGACAGGCAACAATAGCCGCGGATCACGCAGATAGTTGATCGGAACAGATCCGCGAGACTCGGCGCGAATTCGCGATCCCGGGCATGACGGTCGTTCCTGCCGATCGTCGGGTCCCCCATTTTACGCAAGCCGCCGGGCCGAAAGCATCTTTCGGCAGCAAAATTCGCGCAAACAACTGGTTGAGATTGAGCGGTGTCTCGTTGTGCCGCCGCCTCGCGATGCGGTATCTTTGAGTTACGGATCTGGAATCGAAAATTATCAAAAGGAAATTATCAAAATGGCTGAAATAATTGGAGTTATAGGCGCCGGAACGATGGGCAACGGCATCGCGCAGACTGCCGCGGCGAACGGTTTCGACGTCGTCATGTGCGACATCAAAGAAGAGTTTGTCAACCGCGGGATCGAGAACATCAGCAAGAGTCTCGATCGCTTTGTAAAGAAGGAAACGATGACCGAGGACCAAAAGAACGAGATCCTCGGCCGTATCAGCGCGACGACCGACCTTGAGGAGCTCAAGGATTGCTTTCTGATCGTCGAAGCAGCGACCGAGAATTTCGAGATCAAGAAGCAGATATTCGAAAAGCTTGACGCGATCGCCGGTCCCGACGCGATCCTCGCCTCGAACACTTCGTCGATCTCGATCACAAAGATCGCCGCGGTCACGAAACGGCCGGACAAGGTGATCGGGATGCACTTCATGAATCCTGTTCCGCTGATGAAGCTGATCGAGGTCATCCGCGGCATCGCGACGTCCGACGAGACCTACGCAAAGGTTCACGAACTCTCGGAAAAACTCGGCAAAACGCCGCTCGACTGTCAGGATTTCCCGGGTTTCGTCGCGAACCGGATCCTTTTGCCGATGATCAACGAGGCGGTTTACGCGCTGTACGAGGGCGTGGCGACGCGCGAATCGATCGACGGCATCATGAAGCTCGGAATGAACCATCCGATGGGACCGCTGACGCTCGCCGATTTTATCGGTCTCGACGTCTGTCTCGCGATCCTGCGGGTGATGCATGAAGGGCTCGGCGATCCGAAGTACCGCCCGTGCCCGTTGCTCGTGAAGATGGTCGACGCCGGCTGGCTCGGACGCAAGACCGGCAAGGGATTTTACGATTACCAATAGATCGCAGTTCGGAATTCGGATTTGGGATTTCGGATTTGATTGGGTTCCAAACGCAAACGAGTCGCGTTGCGTTGGTGAACGGAAATCGGGAATCCGAAATCCCAAATCGCGATTCCGGCATCCCACATGTGACATCGCACGTCCCAATTCCAAGTTGCCACGTGCTTTTTTCGGGTGCGTTGTGCTTAAATGCGGTAATTGAAGTAATTAAGTAATCATATGAAGAAAGTCACACTTCTTTTGCTCGTCGCCGCAATCCTGACGATCCCTGTGCAGGCACAGGTGAAGGTCGCACCGATGAATATCAAACATCGGACGCTCGCCAACGGGCTCAACGTCGTTTCGCTTGTAGAAACATCGAGTCCGACGGTGGCGATCCATGTCTGGTACGACGTCGGGGGGAAGAACGACCCGCCCGGGCGGTCCGGGTTCGCCCACATGTTCGAACACATGATGTTCAAATCCACGAGGAACATGAAGAGCGAGATGATGGACAGGCTGACCGAGGACATTGGCGGCTTCAACAACGCTTCGACCTGGGACGATTTCACAAACTATTACGAGGTCGTGCCGTCGAACCATCTTGAGCGACTGCTCTGGGCGGAAAGCGACAGGATGGTGAACCTGAACGTCGACGAAGCGAATTTCAGCTCAGAGCGCGAAGTCGTCAAGGAGGAATACCGGCAGAGCGTCCTCTCGCAAACCTACGGGCGGTTTTTTGAGTACATCACGAGCCTTTCGTACGCCGTTCATCCTTACAAACGCGGCGTCATCGGAAATCTCGATGAGCTCAGCGCCGCGACGCGGGCCGATGCCGAAGCGTTTTACAAGACATTCTATCGACCGGACAATGCGTGGCTGATCGTCGTCGGCGACTTCGATCAGGCGCAGTTCGACGGTTGGGTTGACAATTACTTCGGCCCGCTCGCGAAACCCTCCGGGTCGATCCCGCGCGTGACCGAGACCGAGCCCGAACGCGCCGATATGAAGAGCTTCGAACGGACGGCGCCGCGCGTTGAGTTTCCGGCCGTGGCGCTGACTTACCTCGGGCCGCCGTCGAAGAGCGCCGATATTCCGGCGCTCCGCGTCGCGGAAGCGATCATGTCCGGTGGCGAATCGACGCGGCTTTACCTCGATCTCGTAAGGCCCGGAATCGCCCAGGAAGTCAATTATTACAACGACTTGCGCGTCGATCGGACGCTGCTCGTCTATTATGCGATCGCTGCCGAAGGCAAGACGACTGTCGAGATGCAGAATGCGATCCTTGGTGTCGTTTCAAAGATGCAAAAGGTCGCCGTTCCGAACATGGAACTCCAAAAGGCGAAGAACCAGCTCGTCGCCCAAGCGCTCAAATCGCGCGAGAACAACGACGGCAAGGCGATCGAGATCGAGCGCGCCGTCGCGTTCCTCGGCGATCCGGCCGCGGTAAATTCCGAGATCTCGCGACTTCAGGCGGTCACCGCGGCGGATGTTCTGCGGGTCATGAAAAAGTACTTTCCGGCCAACAAAAGGTATGTGATCAATTACGGACGCGAGGGGGGAGAGAGCGATGCGAAATAGAGCTGCGAAACTACTGTTCGTTATTTCGGCGCTGGCATGTCACGCGCTGCCGCAGTCGGCGCTTCCGGAACCTGGGACGCCGCGGCCATTCGTCGTGCCGAATCTCGTCGAGAGCAAGATCGCGAACGGTTTGAAGGTCGCCGTCGTGCAGCGAAAGAACGTTCCGCTGGTTACCGTCCGGCTCCTGATTCCGACCGGCGCAAAAGCCGAAACAATAGAAAAGGCAGGGCTTGCGGATTTGACGGCGGCTCTGGCCGCGAAACGGACAAGGACGAGAACCGCCGATCAGATTGCCGAACAGATGGAATTTCTTGGAGGCGCGCTCGTCTCGGGTGCCGACTGGAACTCGACGCTCTTCAGTTTCACGGTCACGAACGACAAACTGGGTGCCGCGATGGCGATCCTCGCGGACGTGATCCTCAATTCGACGAGCGACGCGAAGGAACTCGAGTTGCTCCGCGCTACGAGGCTCGACAACCTTGCGGCCGATCTCAAACAGCCGACATTTCTCGCGAACTTCGTCGCCAGCCGTTACGCCTTTGACGAACATCCGCCGGGCGGTACCCCGGACAGCATCAAGAACCTCACGCGTACGGACATTGTGGCATTCAGGCGCCAAAACTACCTTCCGGACAGTTCCGTGGCGATATTCACCGGCGATGTCGATCCGGTCCGCGCGAAGTCATTGACTGCACAATATCTCGGCGCCTGGAGATCGCCGAAGCGGGAAGTCGTTGAAAGGAATTTGCGGACCGTCCGGTCCGAAGAACCGGATTACGGCGCGCCGAGAATTCTCGTCGTCGATTTGCCGGATTCGGGGCAGTCGTCGGTGAGCTACGTGAAACGGATCAACGACGACGGACGCGTCCGGTGCACATCGGACATACGTTGCGATTCAAGCCCGATCTTCTTTCCGGCGGCGGTCATGAACTCGGTCCTCGGCGGCGGTTACTCGTCGCGTCTGAACCAGGAGATCCGAATCAAGCGCGGACTGAGTTACGGCGCCGGCAGTTCCTTTGCGTGGCGCCTGAGCAGTGTGAATTTCATAACGCGGACGCAGACAAAGGACGAATCGGCGGCCGAGGTCGCGGAACTTGTGATGAACGAGATCAACCGGATCAGCGGTGAAACTGTTCCGGCCGATGAGCTTGCGGCGCGCAAACTCGTTATCAACGGCGATTACAGCCGTGAATTCGAGACAACGGCCGAACTCGCGGAAACGGTCTCCGCGATATACGTCTATCGGGTTCGTCCCGCCGAAATGACCACGTTCGTTTCGCAGATCAACGGAACGGATGCGGCGTCGGTCCTTTCGTTCGCGAAAAAGCAGATCATGAATGGAGACTTTGTCATCGCCGGAGATTTCGGGAAGTTCAGGGACGATCTGATAAAGCGCTTTCCGAGAGCAAAGGTCACGGTCATCGAATCGGGCAAACTGGATATCTCGAAACCGGGTCTGCAGAAGTAAATCAACACCGTCGGCATTCGGATTAGGGAATTGGGGTTGGGGATTTCGGATTGGGACCAATCACGTCCTCAACGATGTTGAGCTTTGACCGTGTTCGCCTCGCTGAGATCGATGGCCAATCGCCGAGGCAGCGATCGAGGGAGTTTTTGGGCAACGACGAATCCAGAATCGAAAATCCAAAATCGAAAATCCAAAATCCAAAATCCACCTATGCACCGGAACCTTCGTTCGTTCATCAACAAACTAAGAGACGAGAACGACATCGCCGAAATATCGGCTGAGGTCGATCCGTACCTTGAGATCGCCGAAGTCCACCGGCGGGTGATCGATGAGAGCGGCCCCGCGCTGCTTTTCACGAACGTCAAGGGGTCGGAGTTTCCGGTCGTCACGAACCTTTTCGGGACGGCGAAACGCATCGATCTGGCGTTCGGGCGAAAGCCCCAGGACCTCGTGAAACGTGTCGTCGAGGCCGTCGAGGTTCTTCTTCCGCCGAAGCCGAAAGAGCTTTGGCATTATCGCGATCTGGCGTTCTCGGCGTTGAAACTCGGAACGAAGAAGGTCGGACGTGCGCCCGTTTTGGAATCGTCGCAGGCACCGGTCGATCTCGAAAAGATCCCGTTGCTGCAGCTTTGGCATGAGGACGGCGGGCATTTCGTCACGTTGCCGCTCGTTTACACCGAAAGTCCTGTTTCGGGGAAGCACAATCTCGGGATGTACCGGATCCAGCGTTACGACAAGGCGTCGACCGGCATCCACTGGCAGATCGGCAAGGGCGGCGGATTTCATTATTACGAAGCGGAACAGCGTGATCAGGTGCTTCCGGTGTCGATCTTTCTCGGCGGTTCGCCGGCATTGATCCTCGCCGCAATTGCGCCGCTCCCCGAGGACGTGCCCGAGCTCGTGCTGGCGTCGGTGTTGGCTGACGGCAGGATCGAAACCGTGGCGAATCCGAAAGGCGGTCACAGATTGATCGCGGAAGCGGAGTTCGCGATATGCGGAAGCGTCGGGCCGCACGAGCGCCGACCCGAAGGTCCGTTCGGAGATCATTACGGCTACTATTCCCTCGTCCACGATTATCCGGTCTTCCGCGCGAATGCGGTCTATCACCGCAAGGACGCGATCTATCCGGCGACCGTGGTCGGCAAACCGCGCCAGGAGGATTTCTTCATTGGCGACTACCTGCAGGAACTGCTTTCGCCGCTGTTTCCGCTGGTCATGCCCGCGGTCCGTGATCTTTGGAGTTACGGAGAAACGGGTTTTCACTCGCTGGCGGCGGCCGTCGTCCGCGAACGCTACGCGCGTGAAGCGCTTTCGGCCGGCTTCAGGATCCTCGGCGAGGGGCAGTTGGCGTTAACGAAATTCCTGCTGCTGACCGATAAACCGCAGGATCTGCGCGATTTTCCGCGCGTGCTCGAATCGGTGCTTGAACGCGTCGACTGGGCAAGCGACTTCTTCATTTTCGACCGGACATCGTTCGATACCCTCGATTACGCATCCGGCAAGATC
This sequence comes from Acidobacteriota bacterium, assembly GCA_029557535.1. GTDB lineage: Bacteria > Acidobacteriota > Blastocatellia > Pyrinomonadales > Pyrinomonadaceae > JAFDVJ01. Next base: position 2,484 of record JAKQII010000152.1, on the reverse strand, counting down.
AATCACGGTTCGAAGGCGATCCTCGTCGGCGTCGGTGATCCAAAAAGGGAACTGGCGCGCGAGTTTCGCGGGTCGCTGCCGCGCGGTGTCAAATCGGCCCATGTCTTCTGCGGCGGCTGTCTCGCGGTCGAGGCTGAATCTTACGCATCCGATAACAACCTCGCGGAGAGGATCGCGAAGGATGACGCCTTCCGCGAGTTCCAGATGGTCGTTGCTCTCGACGATATCGAGCTCGCAAGATCGACCGACAAATTCCTGTGGGCGACGTGGACGCGCTTCAATCCGTCGACCGACGTCTTCTCGCGCGGTGTCGAGGTCAAACACAACCACCTGATGTACGAAGCGCCGATCTTGATCGACTCGCGGATGAAGCCTTGGTATCCGAAGGAAGTTGAAGCGCGGGACGATATCAAGCAATTCGTTGACCGCCGCTGGGGAGAGTATTTCCCGACATGATGATGAAAATTGCTCTGATTGTCGCGGCATCGATCGCGCTGTTCGGCGCCGGCTGTTTGGCGTACGCGTATTTCATCGAACCCTACCGTTTGGTGATCAATGAGCGCCGGTTGCCGGTCGCCGGGTGGAACAAGGCGTATGACGGGCTTCGGATCGTCGCGATCAGCGATATCCACGGCGGTTCGCACGGAGTCACCGAAGAAAGGATCCGCCAGGTCGTCGAGGCGGCGAACGCACAGAACCCGGACATCATCGTCATGCTTGGTGACTTTGTTGCGCAGAACCGCGGGGATCACAAAAGCCTGAAAATGCCCGAGGAAGTGATCGCCCGGAATCTTGCCGGGCTCAAGGCTCCGTTCGGTGTCTATGCCGTGCTCGGCAATCATGACGGTTGGTACGACGACGCAAAGGTCTCGGCCACGATCCGGAACAGCGGGATACGGGTCCTCGAGAACGAGATCGCGGTCATCAGCCGAAACGGTGAAAAACTGAGGCTGCTCGGACTGAAAGATCACATGAAACTCACTCCGAACTGGCAGAAACTCTCGAATGAACTCAAGGAACTGATCGCCGCGAGCCCGGATGAAGGCGACATTGTGGTGCTTGAACACAGTCCGGACGTCCTTCCGATGATCACCGGCGACCTGCTGATCTCGAAAAAATTGCGCCTGATCCTCGCCGGTCACACCCACGGCGGTCAGGTATGGCTCCCGCTTCTCGGAACTCCGGTAGTGCCATCAAGTTACGGTCAGAAATACTCTTACGGTGCGATCCGCGAAAACGGGGTCGACATGTTCGTCACAACGGGCATCGGCACGAGCATCCTGCCGATCCGGTTCATGATGCCGCCTGAGATCGCGGTCCTCAATGTCGTATCTGAATGATCACTGCCTTCCGAAGGCGAGCTGGGTCCGGTATTCTGTCGGCGTTTCGCCAAGATCCATCAGATCTCGAAGCTCGAGTTTGAAGACACCGTCCGTCAGCTTGTAGTTGAATTGAGTGTACTTGTCCTTCAGTGTGTTGCCTTTGACCGGTAAGATCGCGCCGTCCGCGACGTCGCAATCCCCGAATGCGTCGACCGTGATTATCTTCACGTCAAACACGATCCGCTTGATCCCGCATTGTGCGCCGGCGCCGCCAAGCATCCGGAAGATCTCGACCGGCTTCAATCCTGCGGATGTGAACACGTAGAAAAGACTCTTGTCATCGCACATTTCGCATGTCGATCCGAGGATATGCACGACGGCTTCAGTTTTCGAATCGCCGGTGACGTCGAAAAAGTAAGACCTTCTGTAGTTTAGCGCTGTCGTTTCTTTTGTCGTCGCGTTCTTGAGGATGAAAGTCCCGGATCGCAGCCTGAAAGGAATCGGCTTCGGGCCGGGGAATTCATAATCAAGTTCACTAAAGTACACCGGCAGCTTATCGGCGTCGACCACGGCATCCTTCGGAGTCGGCGTCGGTGAAGCCGCCACGCGGCCGGTTTTGCTTCCGGACGTTTGCGCGGTCACCGAGAACGCCGCAAGTGCTACGAACGCCGCTGTCGATGCGAGCCTGATCAAACCTCGAACATTCATGATTCACCTGAACATATCACGGACCTTGTCGAAATCGCCATCGTTCGGCGCCGGTTTCACTTTAAGTATCGTGCACATCATGTTGTAAACGTTCACGTTCTCAAACGGTTCGGCGATGAATCCGCGTTTGAACGCGGGGCCGTGCGCGACAAATGTCGCCTGCATCTGCTGATATCGGTTGTCGTAACCATGAGCGCCGCGCGGGCGTTCCGGATCGTCGAGGTCTTTTGTCAGATCCGCATATCGCTTGCGGCTCGTCGTCAGCCATCCTTCTTCACCGGAACAGACGATCGGAGCAACCCGTTTGCCCTGCTTGTAATGAAGACGGTCGGGTATGTCGGCCTTTTTCCAGCATGTCGTGTGCGGAAGATTCGCAATTTTGCCGAAGATCTCGTCGGTTTTGCCGGGTTTCGGGAAGATCTGGGCGATTTCGTTCGTCCAGAGGATCCGTTCG
>JAKQII010000151.1 GCA_029557535.1 Acidobacteriota bacterium | reverse complement strand
GTTTCCTTCGCTTTTTGGTCGACGGGAACGATCCCCGCCGCGTCGATCCGTTTGCGGACCGTCGCGCGGTCCAGATTGAATCCCCGCGCGAGCTCGCTGATGTTAAAGATCTTCGGGTCTGTTGTCGCGGCCGCGGGCATTCCTTCTTTTATAAATTCGCCTCAATCGCCGCCGCGACCGCATTGGCGATCAAAGCATTGCCGGCGTCCGTCAAATGCACTTTGTCGCCGAGGAAATATGTCGTATTTGTCGGCTCGGACAGATTCGCGATTGCCGCCACGTCCACGACCGTCGCCACGCCCGCCAATTCGTTTGCCAGTTGCGAATTGAAACTAGCGCGATCCGCCTCAAACGTCGGGTTGACGTTGTCCACGTCTTCCCTCGGTAACATATTCGGAAAATACACATCGAATCCGTCCACAGCGGCGGACGTGCATAACGAAACTGCCGCCGCCAGCGTCGCGTTCACGATCGTCGAACCGCCCGTCATATCGCCGGCCAAATCGTTCGTACCGCCCCACAGAACGACCACGTCATTCGCCTTGCATTCATCGCGGGATTCCAAAACCTGCGAGGCGAAACGATTTGTGATCTCTACCGCCAGCCGCTCCGCCGCAGCGCCGAGATTCGAGGGAATCCATGTTGCACCCGTGTAAATTTCCAACGCATCATTCAGCAAATTCGGGTACGAGTTCGCCGATCCTGACCCGCCGTTGGACGAATTCGCAGTCAGTGAATCACCGATACAAAGCAACTGCGAAGACGTGAACGTCAGTTGATCGGCTTTCAGCCTGTTCTCAATCGCCAGCAACTTCTCGGAAGTTAAATTCTGGCCGATGTAATAAAACCCGAAATACTCGGAGGTCATGCCCGCGCCGCCGTTGAGCGGAGTTCCGTTCCAGTCGAGGTGCGTTTCGTTGGGAAACGTCGTCGCGTGATTCCCGACGACGCCGGCGGTCAATTCGATCTGATTGACGAACATTCGGGCCTTAAGGGCGTTGGTCGCGGCGCCGCCGTCAAAGGTGTAACGCACCAACTGCCCGCCGCGGTTCTTCTTCGTGTACTGACTTCGATTCGATCCGGATTCGCCCCAATAGACGTTATCCGATGCCCCGGCAGTCCAATTGACGATGCGCCCGCCTGAACCGCCGATCAGCGGATACCCCGTGGTCAGCACGGTTTGGCGTTGCGCCATAATGAAATGACAGTCCGCCAAGCCGTTCCAGTCGGTAAAATCCGTTACGCGCATTCGAATGCCATCGGAAAATTTAATGCACGAATTCCCGTTGTATGACGATGTGGCCAAATACGGAGCGTTGGCGAGCGTCGATTGCGTGAAGTCAAATCCGTTGCCCGACTGGTCATAAACCGTAATGACCTTTTCACTGCCCGTCCCGTAAGCTTCATACGTCGCCATATCGACACTGCCGTTCGGAAGAAAATCAATGTCGATTTCCGCGTTGTCGCTCTGACGCCGGACGCGAACCGCCGGGCCGGCATAATCACTGCGCCGCAGTTTCAGATCCCAAATACCGACGTGCATCATATCCATCCCGTCGAACAGCAACGGGACACCTGACGCACCCAATAATGAATTGAACAGCTTTGATGCCATTACGCTCCGGTGAAATCGAGTCCGACCGTCCAGTAATAGGTCGTCCCGTCAAAAATAAACGAAAGAATGTCGATGTCGCCCGCGCCGGTTGACAGCGTTGCCACGCCTGCACCCGCGTTGATGACCTTCGAACCGGCGGGTAGCGCAAGCGTCCGCGATCCCGTGCCGTCCTGAATCACAATGAGAGTGCCCGAAGCGCCGTCGGTTGCGCCGGACACCGCGAGCGTTCTGTTGCCCGCCAGCGTAACCTTTGCGTTGCGCGATTCGTTCCCCGCGAACGTCCATGTTACCGTCGCGCCGTCCGTCAGAGTTTCGACCGCGCCCCCGCCGGTCGCGCCGCCCGGCGCGAAATACCCCAAGCTGTTCCACGCAGTCACACCGTCGCCCATCTTCGCTTTGCCCGTATCCGTCTCGTAGCCGAGACAGAACTGGTCAAGCACCGGGTTTCTCGATGTCCAGTCAGCCGACGGGTCCTGTTTTATCGTAATGTTCATTGTTTACCTCATTGTCGCCAGGGCGTTCAGAATCTCGCGCCTGATGTTCTTTCCAAGTTCGGCATCGACCGTCTTTTTCACCGGCTCGTAGAACGTGCTGTTTTTCTTGATCTTCACCGTCCGTTCCAGCCCGTAGACCGGCACGATCTTCGAGCCAAGCCCTTTCTTGAGCCGTCGCGTCGTGTATTTCCCCGCCTTGTTCGCAAACACACGCTGGTAAAGGACCGGACCTTTCCGCGTCTGGATAACGAACGTGTTCTTCAATCCCTTCGGCCGCTGCGCCTGCGGGATGATCTGGCGCTTGTTGCGCCGGATATTCTCGGTCGGGACCGCGAACGCGCTGCTGCTGCGCGGTTTCCGTTCGCCGCCCGTTTCGTGCGTCGCGAGC
>JAKQII010000145.1 GCA_029557535.1 Acidobacteriota bacterium | reverse complement strand
CATCGACGAGCAGTTTTCCGCCGCACGGCCGGTCACCTTCGAAACGAAGCGACCGATCCCCGGTTATTTCTGGAGCCAGGACGGAAAGTACATTCTTTTCGTCAAGGACAACGACGGCGACGAGAACTTCAACGTTTACGCGGTGAACCCGGCTGAGAACAAACCGGCAGCGCGCAACATCACTGCCGGCAAGAACGTTAGGGCGTTTATTCAGGGAACCCCGCGCTCCGAGCCGGACGCGATCTATGTCGGACTAAACGATCGCGATCCGGCGTGGCACGATCTTTACAAGATCTCGATCTCAACCGGCGAGAAAACGCTGGTCCGAAAGAACACCGATCGTCTGCAGGGCTTCATATTAGACAACGCGGACAAGATCCGCCTCGCCGTCCGGTCTGCCGAAAACGGCGACACCGAGATCCTTCGGCTCGATCCCGACGGAACGTCGAAGATGATCTACTCGTGCGACTGGAGCGAATCTTGTTCGCCGGTCCGGTTTGCCAAAGACAATAAGCGTTTCTATTTGCAGACCAACAAAGGAACTCGCGACCTGACCGAACTGGTTTTGTTCGATCCGGAGACAATGAAGGAAGAACTCGTCGAAAAGGATCCGCTCGGGCGTGTCGATTTCGGCGGTGCCGCGTTTTCGGAATTGTCCGACGAGATCGTATTCACGTCGTACGAGGACGACAAGACGCGTATCTATTTCAAGGACAAGAAGTTTGAGAAGGACTATCAGAAGGTACTGAAGAATCTGGGGCCGAATCGCGAATTGAACTTCCAGTCGAGCACGAAGGACGAGCAGAAGTGGATCGTCGTCTCGTACAGCGACATCGATCCCGGCACCGTTTGGCTCTTCGACCGCAAGACCGGCGGCCTTTCGACCCTCTATCAGGTCCGCGACAAGATCCCTCGCGACGCAATGTCCGAGATGAAGCCGATCCGCTACAAATCGTCCGACGGGCTCGAGATCCCGGCCTATCTGACGCTCCCGAAGGGACTCGAGGCGAAAAATCTGCCGCTGATCGTGTTCCCGCACGGAGGTCCGTGGGCGCGCGATTCGTGGGGTTTCAACGGCTATGCGCAGTTTTTGGCGAATCGCGGCTACGCGGTTCTTCAGCCGAACTTTCGCGCGTCGACGGGCTTCGGCAAGAAGTTCCTCAATGCCGGCAATCAACAGTGGGGCGACCTCATGCAGGACGACATAACCTGGGGCGTCAAGCATCTGGTTTCGCAAGGAATCGCGGATCCGAAACGCGTCGGGATCATGGGCGGAAGCTACGGCGGCTATGCGACGCTCGCCGGCGTGACCTTCACCCCGGACGTTTATGCCGCGGCCGTGGCGATCGTCGCTCCGTCGAACCTGAATACGCTGTTGGCGTCGATTCCGCCGTATTGGGAAGCCGGACGCAAACTCTTTCATCAACGAATGGGCGATCCGACGACTACGGAAGGAAAGGCAAAGCTCGAACGTCAGTCGCCGCTGAACAGCGTCGATAAGATCAAAACGCCGTTGATGGTCGTTCAGGGAGCGAACGATCCGCGGGTCAAGAAGACCGAGGCCGACCAGATCGTGATCGCGTTGCGTGAGCGCAAATACCCGGTCGAGTACCTGCTGGCTCCGGACGAAGGTCACGGATTCCAGCGGCCGGTCAACAACATGGCGATGTTCATGTCGGTCGAGAAGTTCCTCGCGAAGCACCTCGGAGGACGATTCCAGGAAGGCGGAACTCCTGAAACGGTTCAGCGGCTGAAGGAGATCATGGTCGATGTCAGCACCGTCAAGATGGCGGTCAAAGCCGATCCGAACGCGAAGGCGGAGGTCGACGTCACCGGAAGCTGGATGATGACCGCCGAAGTTCCCGGGCAAACAGTCGAACTCGCAATGGAGCTGAAACAGGATGGCGGTGAATTCAAAGGCACGATCACCTCTTCGGTCGCTGACGGAACGCTCGAAAAGGGCAAGGTCAGCGGCAAGAGCGTGACGGGCACCGCGCGTTTGACTGTCAACGGCCAGTTGATCGACGTTGAAATGGAGGGAACCGTAGACGGCGATTCGATGAAGGGAATGCTGAACAGTCCGTTCGGTCTCGTGCCATTCACGGCGACGCGCAAAAAGTAGGTCAAGTAAAAAGTAAAAGGTAAAAAATAGAAAAGGGCGAAAAGCAGAAGGTTCGGAAAGACGTCACTTTACCGAACCTTCTTGGTTTTTTGACCTTCTACTTTTTACAAGGGACTGCTGAACAGTCCGTTCGGCCTCGTGCCATTCACGGCGACGCGCAAAAAGTAGGTCAAGTAAAAAGTAAAAGGTAAAAAATTAGAAAAGGGCGAAAAGCAGAAGGTTCGGCAAAGACGTTACTTTACCGAACCTTCTTAGTTTCTTGACTTTCTACTTTTTACAAGGGAATGCTGAACAGTCCGTTCGGCCTCGTGCCATTCACGGCGACGCGGAAAAAGTAGGTCAAGGTGAAAAATAGAAAAGGGCGAAAAGCAGAAGGTTCGGCAAAGACGTTACTTTACCGAACCTTCTTAGTTTTTTGACTTTCTACTTTTTACCTTTTACTTTAGCTGCCCGTCGGCAGCAATCCTTTCACCTCGCGAACGATCTTCTGGACGTCGTCATGATCCTCGAGGGCGATCATGAAGAAGTCGTAGCTGGTCTTGAAGCAGACGGTCCCGTTTCCGAAAAACCAGACCCCTTCGAGAATCGGATTTCCGCCGATCAGCCAGTCGATCGGGGCGCCGGTGATCGTCTTCGGATTAAGGATATTGGTCATCATGACCGCGCCGGAAGCGAATGAAAACGCACCGAGCAACGGAGCGCCGATCGATTTCACGATCGAGCGTTCGAATTCGATCTTTTCGGTCTCAGCCTGCGTCAGATCGCCGTTTTCAATCAGCGCTTTTTGAGAATTCAGATAATCGTTGAACTGTTCGCCGAGTTTCTTTACGGCCCATGTCGGGATCGCCGAGTTGAACAGCCAGTGCGAGCTGATGCCGGTGAAAACGACCCCGAGGCCGGCACCGACGAGCACCGACGCACCGGTCGTCGCGGCCGCCAACGGCTTTTCGTAGATCCAATCCGCGGTCTGCTGCAGCGTCTTCCAGGCCGAATCGAACGTGCGGGACCAACTCGCGCCGACGTTGAACGCCCGCGACGCGGTTTCGGCCGTCTTGTTCACCGTTTTGTATGTTTCGTCTATCACCTCGCCGGCTTTTTCGCCCGCATAGCTGACCGCTTTGCCGGCTTTCTTCCCTGCTTCTTTAACGGCCTCGGCCGCTTTTCCGCCGGCGTCTTCGGCGACGTCGCGCAGTGGTTCACTGGCTTCGTAAACCTTCTTCGCAGTTTCGCCGGCGGCCTTGACGGCGGTTTCGGCGACATCGACAGCCTGTTTTCCGACCTCGGTTTTTTCAGCTTCAGCCTTGATCTTCTGCGCGCCGTCGATGATCACTTCGGCGCCTTTCTGAGCGGTATCCTTGACGATCTTCGCACCCTCGCCGATCTTGTCTGTCAGACCGATCTGTTTATCGATCTCGTCGAACCGCTCTTTTGCTTCCTTCTGCCAACGCTCGAAGCGTTCCTTGTAATCCGTCATTTTCGTTGACCTCGAATTCGAAACTCCGCCAAACCTTACGCTCGATCCGCGGAATTTGTTCGGATTTGATGCGATTCCGCACCCGCGCTTTGTATGATTGCACCATTGCCGGAAACATTCAACGAGTTTCCTCCGTCGCGATGGTCGCGCGTCGGTCGAGTATGGTAATCTGAGCGTTCCGAATTATGCCTTTAGTAGCTTGTCCGACATGCGGGAAACGCGCCGAATACGAGGGGAACGAATTCCGTCCATTCTGTTCGGAACGCTGTAAACTGCTCGATTTCGGCGCGTGGGCCGACGAGGAATATGCGCTTCCGACGCAGGACACCGCGCTGTCCGAAGAAGACGTCGAGCAGATCGAGCGCGCGCTCCGCGAGAAGCAGAGGCAGGCCTGATTTTGTTGACCCGCTAAACACGCAAAATTCGCGAAATTCGTCGGGGGACCCGCAGCGGCCGAACGGACCCTTCACAGGGATTTCAAGTATTCTGGCACTTTTATGTGGTCAGAGTCTCGTTAACTGCTTCACACAACTCGAATTCCGCTGTGCTAGAATTGCACGATCTTTTCAAACCGTATGCTGCTCTTGATTCAAATCGGAACTTTCGGTGCTGTCGCCGCGGCCGTGTTTTTCGTCGTTTTTGCGATCGTCGCGTTCATCGCCTTCAAGATGCTCGCGAAGACCGTGAAAATGGCGTTCCGGATGTTGATCGTCGCGATCATCCTCGTCATCGCTTTGGTTGGCGGGATCGCGCTTTTGATGTTCGGCTCGGGGTCGAAAGACACTCCGAAGCCGGCCGCCACAAAGCCGCGCTAGATTTCCATGCTGAATCGGCTGAAGAATTTCGTCTCACGATATCGCGGACTGTCGGGAAACGTCCTGGCACTCAGCCTCGTCAGCCTTCTCAACGACACTTCAAGCGAAATAATCTACCCGCTCCTGCCGACGTTCCTGGCGTTGACGCTCGGTGCGTCGCCGTTCGCGATCGGCGTGATCGAAGGGGTCGCGGAGGCGATCGCCTCGTTTCTGAAACTCTTCTCGGGATATTTTTCAGATCGCTTCAACACGCGCAAACTTCCGGTCTTCCTGGGCTATTCGCTGGCCGGGATCGTCCGTCCGCTGCTCGCTTTCGTGACGACATGGCAACAGGTCTTGTTCGTCCGCTCGACTGACCGCGTCGGCAAAGGGATCCGGGGTGCGCCGCGCGACGCGCTGATCGCGGCTTCGGTCGAGCCTGAACGGCGGGGCATCGCCTTTGGATTCAACCGCGCCGCCGACCATCTCGGAGCTGTTTTCGGACCGATCTGCGCATCGGTTCTGATCTATTTTCTGGCCGAGAATACGATCGAGCCCTCGGCGCGCGATTACAGCCGCGTCTTCCTTTTCGCCTCGATCCCGGTCGCGATCGGGCTGTTCGTCATCGCCTTTTTTGTCCACGAAGAACCGAAACCGTCGGGTCTTAGTTCGAACAACCAGATCCGCCTTTCGCTCGGTGAATTCGACGGCAATTTCAAACGGTTGCTTGGCGTCATCGCGCTCTTTACGCTGTCGAACTCGACCGACGCGTTTCTGCTGCTACGCGCGGAACAGGCCGGAATCGCCGTTGCCTGGCTCCCGATCCTGTGGATGCTGCTTCATCTGAGCAAGGTCGTCTTCTCGCTGGCCGGAGGACATTTGTCGGACACCCTGGGGCGAAAAACGATGATCGTCTCAGGATGGATCGTTTACGCGCTGGTATACGCCGGATTCGCGTTCGTCAACGCGCCGTGGCAGGCGTGGGCGCTGTTTATCGTCTACGGCGCCTATTTCGGCCTGACGGAGGGCGTCGAAAAAGCGTTCGTCGCGGATCTCGTGGATGATCCGGACAAACGCGGCACGGCGTACGGATTCTACAACCTCGCGATCTCGGTCACCGTATTCCCGGCGTCGCTCATATTCGGCGGCCTGTGGACATGGCTCGGGACCGAAGCTGCATTCCTGATCAGCGCGTCGATCTCGATCGCGGCGGCCTTCATGCTGATGATCTCGATAAGGCCCCATTCCGAAGTCCGTTAGCGCTCTGAGTATCGCGATTCGAGATTCCGGACAGTTTGATTTGATTCACTGTCAGCCGTCACCGGTCGCGAAATCGCGGAGATCAAACCCGACGACCGACCACTAATTCCTTGACACTTTGATACGTTAATGATTAGAGTGGCTAACTAATGATCGACGACCTGAAAAATGGCGCCACCATCGAGGAAGCGCTCGTGCTTACCTTGCTCGATTTAGCCAACCAACTCAACAAACTGGGCGAGGATGTCGCGGCCAACGCAGGACTGACCACTCAACAATGGCTCGTACTGCTTCAAATCGCGGACGATCCTAACTTCCCGATCCCTTTGTACATGCCCCGCCGGACTCAAAGCGCGGGCACTCTGGCTTCGGACATCGCTCTGGCACGCGGCGTTTCCCGCGCGAGCGTGAGCGTGATCGTCACCCAATTGATGAAACTCGGACTCGTCCGGCAGGAAGAAGAACAGGGCGATCGCCGCCACAAGCGGCTCTTCTTGACCGAATCCGGGCAACAGACGATCGCCGCCCTCGAAGAGGACCGAAAAAAGGCCAATCGTGAACTTTTTGTCGATCTTGACGAATCGGAACTAGATGCCCTTCTGGTTTCTCTCCGCAAATGTCTCGGACGACTTTGGGCCGTCGGCAATGCGGGCGTCCTTTACGCGAAACGCGGACTTTGAAACCCGTTTACTAAGATGGAGATGAAATGAAACTTTCGGTGATTCTATGGGGGATTCCCCAGGCAATGCGCGTCGCGACACGGATGTATCCGGAATATGCCGAGCGACTGAAGGAAAAGAACATGGTCGCCCAGCTCCGGCTTCGCGACAAGCCGGAAGGCCGCTGGATCAAGATCGAAAGCGGAAGGGTCCTCACGGGCCGGGGCATCCACGAACGTCCAGACATCACCATCGATTTCAAGAACAAGGCGATCGCCGAGAACTTTCTCACGCCGCCGTTCGACTTACTCGATCGCATCGACGCCGCTAAGAACTACAAGGTCGTCCTGCACGGTCCCGACGATCTCGCGGTCTGGTTTCTGAGGACAATGGCGCGGCTCGAATCGATTATTTGGAAGTACGGAACCGATATGGGCAACGGCGTAACGCGCTACACCAGCGGCACGAACGGCGGCCCGATCTTCGTCTATGTCAAGGACGGCAAAATCCTCCGCACAACACCGATGGACTTCGACGAGAGCGATGCCGGCTCTTGGTCGATCACCGCCCGCGGGGAGACTTTTACACCGACGCGGCGCACAACGCTCGCCGCTCACGGAATGTGTCAGAAGTCGATGGTCTATTCAAAAGCCCGACTTCTTTACCCGATGAAACGTGTCGATTTCGATCCGGACGGCGAACGCAATCCGCAAAATCGCGGCAAGTCGGAGTTCGAGAGGATCAGTTGGGACGAAGCGCTCGCGATCGTCGCAAACGAGATCAAGCGCGCCAAGGCGGCCGGTCCCGGAGCGATCGCGGTTGATCACGGTTCGCATCATCAATGGGGCAATCTCGGCCATTATCTCAGCGCCTTCAATCGCTTCTGGAACCTCATCGGCGTGACCAAGCTGATGCACAGTCCCGATAGCTGGGAAGGCTGGTTCTGGGGCGCGATGCATCATTGGGGAAACAGCCTCAGGCTCGGATGCCCTGAGTTCTACGGCACCGTCGAAGACTGTCTCAAGGAAGCCGAAATGATCGTCTTCTGGTCGAGCGATCCTGACACGACGTACGGATTCGAAGGCGCCGAACGGCGCGATTGGGCGAAGAAACTCGGGATCAAGATGGTCCACATCGATCCGTATCTGAACCACACGGCGGCGCACGTCGGCGGGAAGTGGATCGCGCCGCGGCCCGGGACCGATCCGGCACTGGCGCAATCGATCTGTCATGTTTGGATCACCGAGAACCTGTACGACAAGGATTTCGTCGCGGACCGCACCACCGGTTTCGAGGAGTGGAAGGACTATATCCTTGGCGTTAGCGACGGCGTCCCCAAGACGCCCGAGTGGCAGGAATCGGAGACGGGCGTTCCGGCCCGCGACGTACGCGCTCTTGCTCGCGAGTGGGGAAGGAAGAAGACCTATCTCGGTGCGGGAAGCTGGGGCTGCGGGGTCGGCGGCGCGGGCCGCGGGCCGACCGGCATGCAGTGGGCGCGGATGATGACGATCCTCGCCGCGATGCAGGGTTGGGGACGTCCCGGCGTCAATTTCGGGAATCTGCAGTTCGGCGCGCCGCTGGATTTCAACTTCTACTTTCCGGGTTACGGCGAAGGCAGTTTCTCGGGCGATCTCGCATTCAGCGCAAATTCGGCGAACAACTACCAGCGGATGCCGCATATCGTGACAATGAGCACTGTCCGGCAAAGCATCCCGCGCATCTGGTTTCCGGAGGCGATCACCGAAGGCAAGGCGATGGGTTACCTGACCGACGTCGCCTCGGTTCAGGGCCAGTTCTTTCCGTTCTTCTATCCGTCGCCCGGACACGTTCCGGTCCAGATGCTCTACAAATACGGCAGCCAGCTTTTCGGAACGATGGTCGGCGGAAACCGCTGGGCGCGCGCGTATCAGCACGAAAGCCTGAAATTCATCGTTAATCAGTCCGTTTGGAAGGAAGGCGAAACGTTCTACTCAGACGTCATCTTGCCCGCTTGCACCATCTTCGAGAAATGGGACATCGGCGAATGGTATAACGTCGGCGCCGGTTACGTTCATCACATGTACTCGATGAACAATCATCGGGTCATTTCGCTCCAGCACAAATGTATCGAGCCGCTCGGCGAATCAAAATCCGATTACGAGATCTTTCTCGCGGTCGCCGAAAAGCTCAATCTAGGCGCCGTGTATTCGGAAGGCGGAACGACGGAACTCGACTGGTGCAAACGCGTCTTTGATTCATCAGACCTCTCGAAACACATAACGTGGCGGCAGTTCCTGAAGAAAGGATACTTCGTCGTACCCGCCGATCCGGAGGGCGCACGCGCCCCGACGGCGAACCGCTGGTTTTACGAGGGCCGGAAAAAGGACACGCCCGAGCCATACCCGCTGCCGTCCGATTACGTCGGCGAATATCTCGACGGCCTGCAGACGAAATCGGGCAAGTTCGAGTTCATCGCCGAAACACTCAAAAAGATCGACGATCCGGACCGTCCGGCTCTCAACCGCTACATGGCGACCTACGAGGATCCGTCGCGCGATCCCGAGCTTTCAGGATTCCCGTTGAAGCTCCAGACGGCGCACACCCGCTACGCCTACCACGTTATGGGCGACGATGAGGGAAGCAGCCTCAACGACATTCGTGAGCATCGGGTGCTGAAGGACGGTCGCTACTATTTCGTCGCCCGGATGAGCAAAAAAGACGCCGACGAGCGCGGCATCAAGAACGAGGACCTGATCCGGCTTTGGAACAATCGCGCGTCGGTTGTCTGCGCGGCGCAGATCACCGAACGGCTTCGACCCGGCGTCGTTAGCGCCTATTCGGGCTCGGCGCGTTACGAACCGATCGGCGAACCCGGGCGCTCAACCGACCTCGGCGGCTGCGTCAACATGCTCAATCCGAAGGAATCGATCACGAAAAAAGGACACGGGATCAAGCCGAACGCGGTTCTGATCGAGGTTGAGAAATGGACCGGCGTCGACAATTGGCAGCCGAAGGAGGGTGCGTAAATGGCCAAGAAATGGAACCTGATCATCGACGTCGACCGCTGCGATAACTGCCGCCTGTGCTTTCTCGCAGTCAAGGACGAGTACAACGGCAACGATTTTCCGGGAGTGTCCGCCGCCCAACCGTCGCAGGGGCACAGCTGGCTCGATATCCGCCGCAAGGAGCGCGGAACTTATCCGATTGTCCAGGCGCGCTTTCTCCCGGTGATGTGTAACCATTGCGACGACGCTCCGTGCATGAAGGCGGCGCAGAACGGCGCGGTCCGCAAGCGCGATGACGGGATCGTCATTATCGACCCCGAAAGATCGAAGGGACAGCGTCAGATCGCGGAAGCCTGTCCGTACGGAGCGGTTTCGTGGAACGACGAAAAGGACATTCCCCAGGCGTGGCCGTTCGACGCGCATTTGCTCGACGAGGGCTGGACCCGGACGCGGGCCGAACAAGCCTGTCCGATGAACGTCTTTCGAACGATCAAGGTCGAGGATCAGGAAATGAAGCAGATCGTCGAGCGCGAACAACTCGAGGTCATCCGACCGGAGCTCGGGGCGCAGCCGCGGGTCTATTACAAAAACCTTCACCTGATCAACAAGTGCTTTGTCGGCGGGACGGTCGTGAAAGAGATCGACGGTGTCGAAGAATGTGCCGCGGACGTCGAAATAGTCCTTGAGAAAGACGGTCGGGAGGTCGGCCGCGCAATGTCCGATATCTTCGGCGAGTTCGTGATTGATGGACTTGAACCGAACAGCGGCGGCTACGTCGTGCGATCTGCAACCGCCGGCGGATTCATGAAAGAGATCGAGCTCGGCGACGAAAGTTTGTACCTGGGAGTTTTGGGATAAGCAATCGGTGAGCCGTAAGCCGAAAGAAATTCGTTAGCAGCGGGTTGATAATTCCCGCCGACGAGTGTGAACGGGAGACACTTCACCTCAGGCGATCGACTTTGGATAACTGTCGTTTCGAGTTGATTTTCGGGATTTCACGTCAGACGGTCTGCCTCCCGGAATCGCGACGCGTTCGCGGATCGACCAGGTCAGGAATTTACGAGGACTTCTCCGATCATCCGCCGGCCGACGCCGTCAATGATCAGCGGCCTGAACTTCCAGGCCTTCACCTTGCGTTCGACCCGCTTCTTGACCTTCTCATTTGTCACCTGAGCGTTCGCATCGATCACCGATCCGCTTTCGTCAACAACGATCGAGACAATAACGGACCTGGCCGTACTCGTGGTAGTGATGGTCGTCCCGTTAATTTGGCTAATCGTTCTGGTCGGATAATAGATCATGCTGACTCCGGGCCGCCCAACGACGCCGCCTACCCTTGCCGGCGTGAGCGGATCCGGGACCGTTATTCTGCTGTCGGGAAACGTCGTGCGTTGCACCACTCGCGTCTTGCGCTTTTCGGTTTTGCCGATCAGACGCAGCATGACGATGTCTTCAGGTGCCGATGTTCCGTAAACATTGCCGGTGATCGTTGAAATTCGCTTCACTACCTCGTTCGCTTCTGGCGCGCGGTCTGTGAGAATGAGGAACCGCTCGAGCATTACAAGAACAGGTATGAGTCGCTTTGATTCGGTCCCGAACCGCTTTTCCATCGCCGCCAGAAGCCTACTATGCATGACGTAGTAGTCCTCAAAATTGCCAATGTTGAATT
>JAKQII010000143.1 GCA_029557535.1 Acidobacteriota bacterium | reverse complement strand
TCTCGCGGACGGAACAGGTATTGAAGATCACGATCTCAGCCGAATGTTCGTCGCCCGTGACCTCGTAACCGTCCCCGGCGAGGGTCGTCAGGACCCGCTCCGAATCGGAAACATTCATTTGACAACCGAATGTTTCAAGATAGACTTTTTTCATATCTTCTACAGACGAACGCAATGCCGAATACCGCGAACGAGAGGACACAGACAGGCCAATTCGTACATCTCCACTTGCATACGGATTATAGCCTCTTGCAAAGTGCAATCCAAATCAAGCACCTCGCGGCGAAGCTCGCCGAGACGGGCACGGAGGCCTGCGCGATCACCGATTCCGGCAACCTTTACGGGGCGATCACCTTTTACAACAAGCTGCGCGCGCAGGGCATCCGTCCGATCATCGGCTACGAGGCGCTCCTGACGTTCGGGAGCCGCTTCGACCGTACGGGCGCGCTCAAGCCCGGCGAAAAGCCCTTCTATCCGCTGGTCCTTCTCGCGCGCGACCTCGAAGGCTACCGGAACCTCGTCTGGCTGGCGTCAAAGGCGTTCACCGAAGGTTTCCATCACCGGCCGCGGATCGACGCCGAGATCCTGGCGGAACGGTCCGCCGGACTGATCGCGCTATCCGGCGGTGAGCACGGCGCGCTCAACCACTATCTGCAGAACGGCAACCGCGACCGCGCGGCCGAGACCGCCGCGTTCTTCCGGGACACTTTCGGTGCCCGGGACTTCTTCGTCGAGATCCAGGACCACGGTCTCGCGTCCGACGCGGAAACGAACCGGTTGCTCGCGGCGCTCGCGGACGAGGTCGGCGTCGGGCTCGTGGCGACCAACGACGCCTACTACCTGAACGAAGAGGATGCCCGCGCCCACGAGGTGCTGCTCTGCATCGGCGAGGGGCGGACGATGGCCGAAACGACCCGCACCCGGCTCGGATCGACGAAGTACTACGTGCGGACGGCCGACGAGATGTGGCGGGCGCTCGGAAAGGATTATCCGGAAGCGCTGCGGAATACGGCCGCGATCGCCGAACGCTGCGCGCTCGAGCTGCCGCTCGGCGACAGCCTGACGCTGCCGAACTATCCGATCCCGCCCGAGTCGGGCTGCGCGACGGCCGACGAGTATTTCGAGAAGGTCGTGCGCGACGGTTTCGCGCATCGGCGGGCGACAGTCTGGGAACCGATGCTCGCGAACGGCACGCTGAAATACCCGCTCGCGGACTACGGCGCGCGTCTCGATACGGAGATCGGAATGATCCGCAAGATGGGATTTTCCGGGTATTTCCTGATCGTCTGGGAGTTCATCGAATACGCGAAGAAGCGCTCGATCCCGGTCGGGCCGGGCCGCGGGTCGGCCGCCGGTTCGCTCGTCGCGTATTCGCTCGGGATCACCGACGTCGACCCGCTGCAGTACGACCTCCTGTTTGAACGGTTCCTCAACCCCGAGCGTATTTCGATGCCCGACATCGACATTGACTTCTGCGTCCGCGGCCGCGGCGACGTCATCAACCACGTCACGGAGTTCTACGGCCGGGACTCCGTCTGCCAGATCATCACCTTTGGGACGATGGCCTCGAAAGCCGCGATCAAGGATGTCGGCCGCGCGCTCAACATGCCGTACGGCGACGTCGAGCGCGTCGCCAAGCTCATCCCGCCGCCGGTCCGCGGCCGCAACGTCTCGATCGCGCAGGCGATCGAGCAGGTCCCGGAACTCCGGTCGCTGATCGAAACGAACGAACAGGTCCGTGACCTCGTCGCCCTGGCGCGCGTGCTCGAGGGCTGCTCGCGGCACACGTCGGTCCATGCCGCGGGCGTCGTCATCTCGCCGAGGCCGCTGCACGAGATCGTGCCCGTCGCCGAATCGGCGAAGGCCGAACTCACGAGCCAGTATACGATGGGCGATCTCGAGGCCGTCGGGATGCTTAAGATGGATTTTCTCGCGCTGACCACGCTGACGGTGATTAACGACTGCTTAAAACATCTTAAAGCAAAGCGCGGTGTGGAGATCGACTGGAGCGCGGTCCCGCTAAACGACACGGCGGCGATGAGCCTCTTCGCGGAGGGCCGGACCGAGGCGATCTTTCAGTTCGAATCGTCGGGGATGCAGGAGATCTGCCGCCGCTTAAAACCGAAGGAACTCGAGGATCTCGCGGCGCTTAACGCTCTTTACCGGCCCGGTCCGCTCGACGGCGGAATGGTCGATGACTTCATCGCGCGGCACCGCGGCGAAAAGCGGGTCGAGTACATCGTCGATTCGATGGAGGAGATTCTCAAGAACACCTTCGGGATCCTTGTTTATCAGGAGCAGATCATGCAGCTCGCGCAGAAACTCGCGGGCTATTCGCTCGGCGAGGCCGACATGATGCGTCGCGCCATGGGCAAGAAAAAGCGCGAGGAAATGGCGAAGCATGAGGAGAAGTTCATTTCCGGCGCGGTGCTTAACGGCGTGCCCGAGGACAAGGCGGCGGCGATCTTCAACCTGATGGCCCAGTTCGCCGATTACGGCTTCAACCGGAGCCACAGCGTCGCGTACGCTTACCTTGCTTTCCAGACTGCTTATCTTAAAGCGCATTTCCCTGCTTATTTCTATGCAAGCGTGCTTTCACATGAAGCGCAGGACAGCGCCAAGGTTTACAAATACTCGAAGGAACTGCGCGCCGCCGGCCTGGAACTGCTGCCTCCGGACATCAACGAGAGCGACGAGGGATTCACCGCGCTCGACGGCGCCGTCAGGTTCGGGCTGACGGCGATCAAAGGCATCGGTTCGGCGAGCGTGGCGGCGATCATCGAGGCGCGCGGCTCCTCGCGCTTCGCGTCGATCCTTGATTTCGTAGAGCGCGTCGGGGCCGGCGCGGTCAACCGGAAGGCGATGGAAAGCCTCGCCGCCGCCGGGGCCTTCGACTCGCTCAAGCCGGCGGACCTCGCGCCCACCGCGTGGAGGGCAAGGCTCTACGGCGGGATCGAAAAGATACTCGCCCACGGGCAGTCGCTGGCGAACGACCGGATGAAGGGGCAGACGGCCCTCTTCGGAGAGGCGACCGGCGGTTTTCAGGCGGACTGGCGGGAGATAGTTCCGGAGTCCGACCCGTGGTCGACGACCGAGCTTTCCCGGCTCGAGAAGGCGGCCGTCGGATTCTATCTTTCGAGCCATCCGCTCGACGAGCACCGCCGGAGCCTCGAGGAACTGGGCATCACCGAAGTCGCCGACGGCGAGCTTTCCGCGGGCCGGCAGGTGACGCTCGCGGGGATCGTCTCCGGCGTGCAGGTGCGTCAGAGCCGGAAGGGCAACAGGTTCTGCAGCTTCCGGCTCGATGACCGGTCCGGCGGAGTCAAATGCCTCGTCTGGTCGGAAAGCTACTCCCGCTGTTCGGCATTGATCCGCGATGATGAGATACTGGTCGTCGAAGGACGCGTCGAATCAGCGGACGGACCCGATATCACGGTCATCGCCGAAAATGCGCGCCTTCTCGCTGACGCTGTTCCGCACGCCGCACGGAGCGTCGTGGTCACGCTCCCTGAAGACGCCGCGGACGGCCGCCGGATCGACCGGCTCCTGTCGCTGCTCAGCCGCGAACAGGGTCAGTGCGACGTCTATCTCGACGTTCCGGCCGGCGCCGGAAAGATCGTCACGGTCCATGCGGAACCGTTGCGGATCCGCGGATCGGGCCGGCTCGAATCCGAATTGTTAAGCGAGGGGTGCAAGGTTACATGGAAACTTTAGGTGAACGCGAAGAGGGCGCGTATTCGCGGGTGCAGGAAGCCCGGAATCCGAAACGCCCGTATACGAACGATCTGCTCGAGGCGGTCTTTGACGATTTTGTCGAGATCCACGGCGACCGGCGGTTCGCGGACGATCCGGCGATGGTCTGCGGATTTGCCAAGCTCGGACGCTTCGAGGTCGCGGTCGCGGGCCAGCAGAAGGGGCGCGACATGAACCAGCGCCGGTTCCGCAATTTCGCGATGCCAAAGCCCGAGGGCTACCGGAAAGCGCTCAGGCTCATGAAACTCGCGGAGAAGTTCGGCCGGCCGGTGATCACCTTTGTCGATACGCCCGGCGCATATCCCGGGATCGACGCCGAGGAACGCGGCCAGGCGGAGGCGATCGCCTTCAATCTGCGGGAGATGGCCTCGCTGCGGGTGCCCGTGATCGTCGTCGTCCTTGGCGAGGGCGGATCGGGCGGCGCGCTGGCGATCGGTGTCGGCGACCGCGTGCTGATGCTCGAGAACGCGGTTTATTCGGTGATCACGCCCGAAGGCTGCGCGGCGATCCTCTGGAAGGACGCGGCGAAGGCTCCGGCGGCGGCGGCGGGGCTGCGACTGACGGCCGACGATTTAAAGAAACTCGGCATCATCGACGGCGTTATCCGCGAAGATTTCGGAGACGGCAGCTGGGTAATGCCGGACGAAGGGAGCGCGTCGGACGACGAACGGTTCGCGGCCCTGCGTGAGATCCTGACAAAGGAGTTGTCTGAACTGACACAGACGGATCCCGAGCAGCTGCTCAAGAAGCGCTACGAGAAATTCCGTGCGATGGGGCGTTGGGTCGAATAAGGCCCGGGATCGCCGGGCCTCTGATTATCGGGCCGAGATCGGGTTTCAGAAAGGAATATCGTCGTCGCCACCTCCGCCGCCGGACGCTACCGGGGCCGAAGCGGTCGCTGACGAACCAACGGCCCCGCCGGAATAAGCGGCCTCCGACGGAGAATCGGAATCGGCGCCGCGGACACCGAGAAACTGCATGTCGGTCCCGGTGACCTCGAGCGTGTAGCGGTTCTTTCCGTCGCGGTCGGTCCACTCGTCGACGTGGAGCCGGCCCTCGATATAGACCGGGCTTCCTTTCGTGAGGTATTTCGCGGCGTTTTCGGCCTGCCGGCGCCAGAGCGTCACGCGAAACCAGGAGGTGATGTCCTGAAGTTCGCCGGCCTTGTCGCGCTTCTTTTCATTGACGGCGACGGAGAAATTGCATACCGCGTCGCCCTGAGGCGTGTATCGGAGTTCCGGATCGCGTCCGAGATTTCCGACAATGATGATCTTGTTGAATGACATAAGGTCGTTCTCCTGTAAAAAATTCTGCAACGTATGAACGTGTACCGAAATTCTAGCAAACTTTTCCTCATATTTCCCGCATCAAGAAACTTTCGGCGATGAAAATCGACACGCCCGACATTCATTCAAGCCGCCTGGCCGCCGCATTCGCCGGATTTCTCCTGATCCTCGGTGCGATTGCGGTCCCCGGCCAGGACGCGGCACGATTCGACGAACCGCTGCGTGTCTGCGCTCGGATCAGTTCGGAACGGACTGATTTCCCGCTCTTCGCGTCTGATAACGATAACGCCAACATACTCCTCGCCTCCCTCCCCCACCTCCGAAAATACTCAATAAACGGACTTCGCAACTCCTGGACCACGGATTCCGGCGGCCGTATCGTCGGTTCTCCCGGTTATTTGCCGGACGGCACGGCATTCGGCCTCTTTGAATCGGGTGATTCATTCGTCCTCAGGCATTTTTCCGGTGAGTCCGGGCTGTCGCGGGAGATCCGGCGGTTTCCGAAGATGGAATTTTCCGCGGCCGGTTCCATTGACGGCATACTCCTGCTGAAGTCGGTGGAGGGCGGGGTAACTGCTGTATCGTCATTGACGGGTTCGAGAATCTGGACCACGACGCAACCGGATCTTTCAATTGCCGATGGTGTTGCGGCCGGCGCGGCGAGGATCCTGCTGAAACGGGACTCCGGCTTTGCGGTCGTCCGGCTCAGCGACGGGAACGTTGAAGGCGAGTTGCCGGCGGCCGACTATGTCCGGGTGTTCGGTGGAGACGACGATGCGGGGATCTTCGCACTCGCCGGAAACGGCGACTTCGTGCTGGTGGATCCGGAAAACGGCGATGCGCGGTGGCGCTTCAGGACCGGAGGAACCGTCACCGGAGCCGTCGGCGCCGGGACGTCTGTTCTTTTCGGATCGACCGACAACTTTGTCTACAAGCTCAATCTCCGACGCGGTACGGTCGATTGGAAGTCGCGGATCGGGGACCGCGTGCTCGACCCTCCGATCGTATCCTCCGGATATTTCTTCGTCCCGAACCGGCTTCGGATGACCGTCGAAATCCACTCTCTCGGGACGGGAAAACCCGTCAATTCCCTGCCCGTCGATGATGGGATGCGGATTCTCGCCGTTGCTCCGGGGGCGGACGGCAGCGTTGCAGTCGTTACTACCCAAACCGTCTATTCATTCGCAAAGTCCTGTTCCGAATGAAAAACGGCGCGCCGGAATTCCTTTCCGCCGTGCCGCCCTTAACGTTCTGGATCAAGCCTAGTGTGACTTTGAGTGTTCCTGGATCATCGCATACATTTCGTCTTTAACCGCTAACTTCTTCTTTTTGAGAACCGATTCCTCAAGTATTTCCTCGTCGCTCGGATACGTCAGTTCCGCGATTTCTGTCAATCTCGCCTCGTAATTGTGATGTCTTTGGGCGAGATCGCGGAAGTTTTGGTTGTCTTTGAGAAGTTCTTCTCTAACGGTTTCCAACGTTGCAGTGTCCATGGCGGTTTTTCCTCACTTGTTGTAGTTTCATTTCACCGGCGGAGAGCGGGAGAACTCGTCGTGAAACTAGTCGAATATTAGTATATGTTCGAACCTCAATCAAGCATTCATCAGGTCGGCGGTCATCTGCACGGCATCGTCGGCCGGGTTCACGTAGAATGAACGCCGGAGCCCCGTCCGCCTGAATCCGAGTTGCTCGTAGAAGCGGATCGCCCCCGTGTTCGCGCGCCTCACCTCAAGCTCCGCGGAATCGACGGATCCGGTCCTGCGCCCGGCGGCGACGGCGACGCGGAAAAGGCTTTCGCCGATGCCTTCGCGGCGCGCGACACGGGAAACCGCGAGGTTATAGATCTCAAGGCTCGTCATCGACGCGTCGGAATGGGTGGGGTGATTTCTTATCGTTATCAGACGCGCAATAATAAATCCGATGACCTTCCCGCGCCTTTCCGCGACATGCGCCGCCGAATCGCCGCGCACCGCTTCGGCCGCATAGTCAGCCACCGGCCATGGGCTCAACCCCGCCTCGATCTCGAGCGCCTTGACCGCCGGCGCATCTTCCGGTCTCATCTCCCTGATCTCGTAAGCGGCTGTCGTCTTCATCCCGCTCCCAGCAAACACGCCGCCGGAGCTCCGACGACATATCGCGGCGACGGCCCGTCCGACCGCTCGATCCGCGCCCCGAGGTCCGCGCTTACCGTCCATACCCTTGCGGACACCGCCGCCGCCGTTACCCAATCGTCAAACGCGACCGAAACGGGTTCTCCGCCATCGACGAATGTCACCATTCCGCTGCCCGCGTACGCCGCCTCGATCCCGCCGCCGCCGAATGAAAACAACGATCGCTCAACACATTCGATCCCGAGCGCGTCGGCCAGACCGCGCGCGAAAGCGAGCCCGACCCTCAGTCCGGTAAGGCTTCCCGGTCCGGTGCTGACCGTTATCCGGCCGATCTCTCCGCGCCCGACGCCCGCGCGTGTGAGGACGACGGCGACGAGTTCGGCGATCCCGGCCGATGCCTGCATCCCCGACTCCGCGAGCGCCGACGACAGGAGTTCGGCGTTCCTGAAGACGGCCGCGCTCGCGGCCGACTGAGAAGTATCGATAGTCAACAAAATTTCGCTCACCAGTTCCTCGGTCCGGGTCCCAGCAGTCGTTTCAGCGCCGGCCAAACACGCTTGTACGACGGGCTTATCCGCTTAAAGAGGTTCGCCGTCTGGATCATTGCACGCGGGCGCTCGTCAAGATCGGCCTCGAGTTCGATCGTCGACTGGATCGGATTGGGCGGGAGCCTCTTCCCTATCTGGATCAGGAGTTCCTTCGGTTCGCGCAGCACGAAATGAAGCGGCACAAGCCGCCTCCCGGACCCCCATTCGCGTTCAAGGGCTTTGATCACCCAGCCCGGGACCGTGCCGAATTTCGCCGCGAAAGGGACGAACGAGAGGTCAGTATCCTCGAGATAGCGGTCGGCGAGAGCGACGGCGACCTCGATCCAGCGCCGGCGGACCGCCGTCAGCGGCGCCAAACACAATTCCCAATCGAATGACCCGCGGTGTTTCGTCAGCAGATTTCCGATGTCCCGGAGCCGGTCCCGGTACGCGCCGCCGTCGTTGAGCCAGTGAACGCAAAGCACCCGCAGATGGTCCTCGGGGCACAGCACCCGGATAATCTCGCCGGCGCATTCAAGCTCAACCGACCTTTCGAGGAGCCGTTCCCATCGTTCGGTATCGAGATGACGAAGCTCCCGGTGAAGATCCGTCCGGTTCGGCAGATTACCGGCGCAAACGGCCTCCGCGTTCCGGTACTCGGCGGCCGGGAACGCGAGGTCGAAATCCCCGAGCGAACGCGTCCACGGTTCGGGATAGTACTGCGCCGCCGCCCAGCCCTTGATCAGAATCGGGTGCAGCCCGGCCTGTCGGAATGTCCGCCAGATCGACGCAAGCTCGTGCTCGGCGACCTTGTATTGAAGCATTCCGAACTTCGCTGCGTCGTCAAGATTCGTTTCGGGACGGTCAGATTTCATCCATGCCCCCGTCCGATCGTCCCGAAGATCCATTCAGCGACTTCCGTCGCTTCCCCCCTGGTTCCCGAATAGATCCCCCGTTTCGCAATAAGTCCCGCAAACCCGAGGGTCTCCCTCGGAAACTCGCGGATCGCCGGCGGGTAAAACAGATTGCCGAGAACGTTGAACGCGCCGCCGCCGGACGCTTCCGCTTCGGGTGCCCAAGCCGCGCCGTGCTCATAGCGGGCCGCCACGACGAGAGCGACGGGAACGACCCGCGACGCGGCGATTGATCCGAACTCCTCCGGCCCCCTGAACGCGCGTCCGTCTCCGGTCCTGACCGCCAGCGGCGCCGGATTCGGGTAGAGATTTCCGGCGGGATCGAGGATCGCGCAGTCGTCGGTGCAGAGGTCCGCCCCGCGTCTGAGCAATTCGCCGACGAGTGTGGTTTTGCCGGACCCCGTCCGGCCCAGAACGAGGACTCCGATGTTCCCGATCGCGACGGCACCGGCGTGAAGAAAGAAAAGCCTCGGTGCCGCCGCCAGCGCGAGCGCGAACTGGAATTTGGTTTCGAGTCCCTTTTCCGTGCCGCCGTCCAGCCGGTCGAACTTCAAGACGGGCTCGAAATCCCGCGTATCAAAAAAAAGGCCGTTCGCACCGTCTCCGCCGGCCGAGATCAGTGAAAACCGGTGTTCGGACGAAAGGTAGTCAGAGGGAAGGGCGGCGCGCGGGACGATCCGGCGGACCACTTCCCCGGCGGCCGCGTCGTCGAACCGGATTCCGAAGCTCACGCCGTGAAGCGCGAATCCAATACGGCCGGACCACCGTCCGGTTTCGAAATCGTGCTGAAACGCCTCGTGCATGAAAAAAATTGGCCTGAGGAGACCTCAAGCCAATTCTACAATGCAATTCTGCGGGACAACTAGCAAGGAGTGGAACACGGCGCGACCTGGCACCGATAGAGACCACCGCTGTTGCAGCAATACTGGCCGCCGCCGCAACCGTTTCCCGGATCGTTTGTGCCGCAATAGGACGCCGCGCAGGTCACCGCCAGCGCGCCGTTCGGGAAACTGAGCATCGCGACCACCGGAAGCGTGACAGCGGCCGCGAGGCCGATCTTCCGGATCGCGTCACGCCTGGAAAAACCGCTCCGTTTCAACCTGATGCCCGATTCGAGAAGGCTCTCGTTTGAAAGCTGATCGATCGCGAGCCACACCAGATCCTCGTCGACCTTGTTCGCGAGTTCTTTTCCGAGGAGAGCGGCAATCTCCGGAACCGACCTTCGACCGTCACATGACTTCCAAACGAAGGCGGCGGTGCGGTTAAGGCAATGCGCGCGGTTGCTGTCTACATCATAAACGAGCACTTCGTCCCCTGTTTCCTGTATCACCAATCCATTCTTGCGAGCTTTCGGGATTTGTGAATTCGTCATTGTCTCCTCCTGCAGTTTCTCCATGGTCTGGGTCTGGTTAAGGTTTATCGAACCAAAATCAACTTTCAAATACAAAAATATCGATCAATCGTTACAACGTCCGAGAGATTATGTCACGCCTATTGGTAATTATCAAGACAATTCACGCGTTACTCCACGCTTATTTGATTGAAATTGCTCAAGATACGAAATCACGCCCGCGCCCTTAGGCAGACCAGGGCCGGAAGAACTGAAGACAGCAGTACGGCAACGAGCCAGGCAACCGCGACCGGATACCGCGGTCCCGAAAGCACCATCGCGGCAACAAAGGTGACCGCGGCCGAAAGAACCCCGTAGACCGATGCGACCCTGGCATGGCTCAGGCCGGCGATCACCAGACGCTGGTAGATGTGCTCACGATGGGCGCGCCAGACCTTTTCCCCGCGGAGCGCGCGCCGCAGCAACGTGAACACCGAGTCGAGCAGAAAGAACCAGACCGGGAAGACGGCGAGAGACCCGAGCGCGGACCTTTCGCTTCCCGTTCCGAGAAACGGGACGGCGGCGAACGCGAAGCCGAGAAAGGCGGCACCGACGTCACCCATGAATATCCGTGCGGGAGCCCAATTGTGAACCAGAAAGCCCGCCGATCCGGCGGCGAGGGCCGCTCCCAGGACCGAAACCGCGGGCTCGCCGGCAATCCAACCGATCGCCGCCCATCCGGCTCCCGCCGTCACCGCCTGGATGCCCGCGATCCCGTCGATCCCGTCCATGAAGTTGTAGGCGTTCACCAGCCAGACGATCCAGACGACCGAGGCCGGGCAGGCGATCCATCCCGCCTCCGGAAAAAACGGCGCGAACCCTCCGGTGTCCGCGACGACGAGAACCGCCGCCGCGGCATGCGCGCCGAGCCTGATCGGGACGGCGACGTGTCCGAGATCGTCGAGGAAGCTGACGATCGCGACGATCACCGCGCCGGCGGCAAAACCCCAGGAAACGCCGGCGCCGGTCGCGAGTCCGTGGACAACGTACGCGGCGAGGCCGGTCAGGAAGATGAGCAGTCCGCCGCCTCTGGGAGTCGGATCCAAATGGGAACTCCGTTCATTGGGAACATCGATCACGTTCCGGCGCAGGCTCCAGCGGCGAACCGCGGCCACGCCCGCAACAGAGGCCAGGAACGAACAGATGCTGATGGCGGCGATCCAGTTGATCATCACAGACCCGCGATCGCGGACGTTTCCCGCGCGATCTCGCTCAAAATATCCCTTTCGGGCGCAAGTCCCCATTCGGCCCGAAGCCTTTCGCCCGAGAAAACGTCGTCCGACGACCACTTCGCGAGCAGCCGTGCGGCCCTTTCGACCGCCGGCAGCCGAAAAGTATGCCGGTTCACCCAGGCTGCGGCGGAAAACGGTGCCATCGGAAGCCGGACCGCCGTCGCTTTGAGCCCGAGCGTTCCGCGGATGGCGGCGACCACCTCGGCGACCGTGACCGGCGCGCCCGCGACGTTGTAGGTCCCGCCGCCGGCGTCCGAGGCAACGATCGCCCAAACGATGTCGGCGACGTCGTCGACCGGGACGAACGTTTTTCGGTTGCGGCCCCGTCCGAACTGAACGAACCGACCGCGAGCCATTGCCGTTATCAGACGCGCAACATTGCCGGGATCGCCGGGTCCGACGACGGTCGCCAGCCGAAGAATCCATGCACCGCTTCCATATTCATCGGCGACGGCACGCTCGGCCGCGAGCTTGGAGCGGCCGTAGGCGCCGGCCGGCCGGCATTCGGCGGTCTCATCGACCTCGCGCGCGCCGTGTTCCCCGTATACCGACACCGAGCTGACCTGAACGAACCGCGCGCCCGACTCCGCTGCAAGCCGCGCGGCATTGGCCGCTCCGCGGACATTTACGGCCTCGAATTCCGCCGGGCTCGCGCCGGCGAACCGATGCGCCAGTCCCGCCGCATGGACCACGGCGTCGAACGGTCCATGCCCGGCGGCGGCGGCGAAAGCCTCCCCAGAGGTCACGTCGAGCGTTACCGGGACGACGTTCGGCTCGGTCGGTTGCATATGCCCACTCCTCCCCGCCGCATAAACGCGCATATCGGGATCGACGGCCAGCCGCCGCGCGATCGCCCCGCCGACAAAGCCAGTGGCTCCGGTGACGAGGACCTTCATTTCCAGACCCCGCGCAGGGACGCCCGGTAGCGTCCGACCGCCGTTTCCAGCGAATAGCGTCCGACGGCCGCCTCGCGGGCGCGCCGCCCCATCTCGTCAAATGAATCCCGCGCCGCGGCGATCTCCCCGAGCGCGTCTCGGAGCGCCGTACGGTCGCCCGGCCGCACCGACCAGCCGACCGCATCTTCGCGGACGACCAGGTCGAGTTCCGAACCCGCTTCCGTCAAGGCGAGGATCGGCTTTCCGGCAGCCAGGATGTTGTATGTCCGGCTCGGCATCGAAACGCCCCACATCCTGCCGACGAGGCTCACGACCCCGACGTCGCAGGCGTTGAGAAACTCGATCTGTTCGTCCCTCGGGCGCGGATCGAGGACATGAACGTTCCGCAGATCAAGCCGCGCAACCTCGCCTTCGAGCCATTTCCGCTTGACCCCGGCCCCGAGAAAGACGAAAGCGAACCGCGGATCGGCGGCGAGTTCGCCCGCGCACCCGACGATCGTCTCAAGATCGTTCGGATATCCCATGTTGCCCGCGTAAAGGAGAACTATCCGGTCATCGATCCCCAAATCGCGCAACAGCGCGTTTTCTGCCCTCGGCCGCGGTTCGACGCGCTCGAGTTCAGCCCAGTTCGGGATCGTGTCGATCGGGACGCCGAGCCCTTCCGTTTTCCGTCCGACCAGTTCCCTCATGTCGCGGCCGACGACAATGATCTTCGCCGCGTACTTGTAAAGCCAGCGGTTGAAATGCCCCGCGATTCTCACGAACAGCGACCCTGGCTTTGATTTTCCCGCGGCGACGATGATCTCGGGGTAGTTGTCGTGGATCAGCAGGACGTAGCCGGCGCCCCTGAAGAGCGCCGCCACCGCCGCGATGAACGGCAGCGTCGGCGGTGTCGTGACGACGAGCACCCCGTCCCCGCGCCCGAAACTGAAAAGCGCGGCCGTGAACGCCGAGATCCCGAGGGTCAGCATGTTGATGATCCGGAAGGCGATGACGTTCTTGTCAAGCGTCGTTCCGCGCACGCGCCGGATCCCGACCCCGCGGTGGATTTCGCGCCGCGGCGCCTTGATTCCGCGGGCCAGGTAGTTCGGCTGGCCGCAAATCACCCGCACGTCGAAATCTCCGGCCAGCCCCTCGGCGATCCGCGTCAGGTAATACCCCGTCGAGGTCTCCTCCGGATAGTACAGTTCGGTGATGACCCAGAGGCGCCGGCGGCGCGCCCGGGCGCGTTCGGAATCAGTCATCTTATGGTCAGACGTGCCGCCGGATACTGGCGTGCCCGAGAACGATCTTCGTGACCACCTGAGAAACGTTCTCGGCAGTATATTCGCGCGGCGGTTTCCAGTCGGCGGTCTGCGACAGCGCGATCCGGGCGCCGCCGAGGATCGCCGACGGATCCGCGCCGCTGATGATGTTGCTGCCGCATTCGAGCGTCTCCGGCCGTTCCGTAACATCCCTCACCGTCACGTTCGGAACGCCGAAGATCGCGCACTCCTCCTGCACGGTCCCGCTGTCCGTGAGTACCGCGAGCGCGTTCTTCTCAAGCTTGACGAAATCGAAGAAACCAAGCGGACGCAATAGTTTGATGCGGCCGCTGTCGGGTTTGAGCCCGAACTTGACGAGTTTTTCCGCGGTCCGCGGATGGACGCTCACGAGGATCGGTCTGGCGAACTCTTTCGAGACGCCTTCGAACCCGTCGAAGATCGCGCGCAAGCGCTCCCCAAGGTCTACGTTCTCGGCCCGGTGGAGCGTTACGAGAAAGTACTCGTACGGCTTGACGCCGTGCGACTCGAGCGCCGTGCTGGACTCGATATCGGTCCCGAACGCCCTCAGCACCTCATTGATCGGGTTACCCGTGACGAATATCCGTTCCCGCTCGATGCCCTCGCGCACCAGGTTTTCCTTGCTGCGCTCGGTGTACGGCATCAGAAACGCGCTCGAATGATCGATGATCCGGCGGTTGACCTCTTCCGGGACACGGTCGTCGTAGCACCGGTTTCCGGCCTCCATGTGAAAGACCGGGATCCCGCGGCGGGCGGCGACGATCGCCGAAAGCGCGCTGTTCGTGTCGCCGAGGATCAGGACCCGGTCGGGCCGGTGCTTCTCGATGACGGCGTCGGTCCGCGACAGAATCTGGCCGACCTGCTCGCCGAAGCTCGAAGACTTTATCCCGAGGTGTTCATCGGGCGTCCGGACGCCGAGGTCGCGCAGAAAGATGTCGCTCAGGCTCTCGGAGAAGTTCTGTCCGGTGTGGACCGTGACGTGCTCCGCGTGCTGGTCGAGAAGTTTCAGAATGACGCTCAGCCGAATGATCTCCGGGCGGGTCCCGAAGATCGTCATGATCTTCATAATATTTTCAGGATGTCTTTGTCAGGAACCGCCGGATCTCGTCGTCGGCCCCGCTCAGCAGGCTCCGCAGTTCGTCGCCGGAGATATTTCCGTCCTTCGACGAGTATTCGCTTTCGAGCGCGGGCACGAGGTCGCCGCCCGCCCGCAACTCCGGCAGAACCGGAAGGATGACGTAATAGTCGCCGCGCTCGACGGTCCGGTGGATCTCCTCTTCGGAGACCATGATCTCGTGGATCTTCTCGCCGGGACGGATCCCCGTGTAGACGAGCGGGAGGCCCTTG
Source organism: Acidobacteriota bacterium (assembly GCA_029557535.1). Classification (GTDB taxonomy): domain Bacteria; phylum Acidobacteriota; class Blastocatellia; order Pyrinomonadales; family Pyrinomonadaceae; genus JAFDVJ01. Next base: position 26,459 of record JAKQII010000143.1, on the reverse strand, counting down.
CCGCCCATCAGCGCCAGCGCAACGTCGGTGATCTTCGCCGAGAGCACCTTCGGAACGTATGTCTCGCCCGGCCCGCCGCCGCCGACCGCCGCGAGCACGGTATCGACGGCCCGCTCGAGGCTCAGGAGAAAACGCGTCATCTCGGGCATCGTGATCGTCAGCGGCTGCGCCTTCGAGATCTGTTCGACGAACAGCGGGATGATCGAACCGCGCGAGGCGATGACGTTTCCGTACCGAACGCAGGTAAATACGGTCCCCGGGCAATCGCGGTTCGCCTCGAGCAGGATCCGTTCCTGGAGCGCCTTGGTCATCCCCATGACGTTGATCGGCTTGCAGGCCTTGTCGGTCGAGATTCCGACGATCCGCTCGATCGGAAGATGGTACTCGCGTACCGCACGGACAAGATTCTGCGCCCCGATGACGTTGGTCTGGACCGCCTCGAACGGAAAATACTCGCACGACGGAACCTGTTTGAGCGCCGCCGCATGAAACACCACGTCAGCCTCGCGCATCGCCCGCGCGACCGCCGGCAGGTCGCGCACATCGCCGATCCTGAAACTCAATAAGTCCTGTGAATTCTGATAGATAACGTCATCCGTGGCATGCTCGCGGTGCATGTATTCGAGACGCATATAGTGCTGCTTCGCCTCGTCGCGCGAGTAGACGGTGATCTTCGCCGGACGTCCCGCGGATCCGCCGAGCAAGCGCCGCACAAGCGTCTTTCCGAGCGATCCGGTGCCGCCGGTGACAAGGATCCGCTTTCCTTCAAGTGATTTCATCGCAACAATTATTTTAGGTTTTCGGGCGTTTGTAAACGCCGGGTGTCCGCCGCCGCCATCTCGCGTATCATCGCGGGCCACGGGCGCGGGACAAAGCCCGTTGCCTCACGGAACCGACCGGAGTCCAGGCTCCGGTCGATGACGAGCTCCCCGTCCGGGACGATCGCGATCCGCGCGCCGTAGGCGTCACGGACCAGCTGCAGGAGCGTGAACTTGTCGATCGGCTCGGCGGAAACGTGAAATAGCCCGGCCAGATCCGGAGGTCGCTCGATGACGTCGCCGAGAATATCGGCCAGAACCACCGTCGGAAAGCCCGAAAAAACGGCGTTGCTGTAACCCTTCACCTCCCCGCCTTCGTTTCCGAGGAACCAGTCCAGCAGGCTGTGCGAACTTCCGATCTCGGGCCCGATGATCGAAGTTCTGACGGTCAGGCAGTTTCCCTCGGCGACCTCTCCGAATCGCTTGCTGACGCCGTACAGGTCCAGCGCGTCGGGCTGATCCGATTCCGTGTACATGCCCTTCGACCCCGAGAACACGCAATCGGTGCTGACGTTGACGAGACGGGCGCCGAATTCTGCCGCCAGCCCCGCCAGCCGGTGCGGGAAGATGGAGTTTATCTCGAGCGTATCGACGACGTTCATCGAGCTCGGGAGCTGCTTGATAATGCCGACCGCGTTGAATATCACGTCGGGCCGGACGGCTTCAACGACCATCCTCACACTGCCCTCGTCCCTGACGTCGACGCCGTCGAACGCGCGGCCGCGTTCGAGTATCCGTAACCGCTCGATCCGTTCGAACTTGCCCCGCATCACGCCGAAAACGTCGAAACGATCCTGCCAGCGCGAAAGTATCGCGTGACCGAGCATGCCTGTGGCGCCGAATACAAGTACTTTCATTGACTTAATGTGGTCTCTAATCGTCGCCGCGCCGACATCTCAACCATGACATGAACCGATAATTACCGTATTTGCCACAGTTACGGGTGATTTGCAATCCGATTTCACGAAAACTCCAGAATTCACCCGAAAAAACCTCAGGTAATTTCTGAACAGGTTCCGGCCGGAGCGGTCCGCGACCCGTTGTCCAACCTGAGCGGCTTTGTTGTATGCTCTTCAATATGTGCGGAATAGCCGGTCTGGCCGGCCCGATGGAACGCGAGCATGCCGAAGCGGCGATCGATGCGATGACCGGCCGGCTGGCCCACCGCGGACCCGACGCCGCCGGGCGATTTATCGACGAAGGCATCGCGCTCGGACACCGGCGGCTTTCGATCATCGATCTCTCAGAGAGCGCCAACCAGCCGATGTCGGACACGGAAAACCGTTTCATAATCACATTTAACGGCGAGATTTACAATTTCGGCGAGGTCCGTGAGCGAATGCCCGAATATCCGTTCCGCACCGCGTCGGACACGGAGACCATCCTCGCCGCTTACGAGCGGTTCGGAAGCGACTGCCTCGCCATGCTCAACGGGATGTTCGCGTTCGCCATCTGGGACCGCCTGACGCGCGAGCTTTTTCTTGCCCGCGACCGGATGGGCGTCAAGCCGCTCTATTACTGCCTAACCGGCAGGAATCTTGTCTTCGCCTCGGAGATCCGCTCCGTTCTCGCCTCGGGTCTTGCCGACCGGACGATCGACCGGGCCGGACTCCGCGATTACCTGGCGTTCCAGTCCGTGTACTCGCCCGGAACGATCGTTGCGGGCATCCGCCAGCTTCCCGCGGGCTGCTGGGCGAAATTCGGCACGGGCGGGCTGCGCACCGGCCGCTACTGGTCGATCGACGGCCGCCGCGGAGCATTCAGCGAAAAGTCCGCACCCGAGGTCCGCGAACGGATTCGCGGACTGCTCGAAAACTCGGTCAAACGCCGCCTGGTCAGCGACGTCCGGCTCGGAGCCTTTCTGTCGGGCGGGATCGATTCGAGCGCGATCGTCGCCCTGATGTCGCAGATCAGCGACGCGCCGGTCAGCACCTTTTCCGTCAATTTCGAGGAGCCTGAGTTCGATGAATCGGTCCACGCCGAGACGATCGCGAAAAGGTTCGGGACCGATCACCAGAGCGTGCGGCTCCGCGCGGGCGACTTTCTCGAATCGCTTCCGGCCGCGCTCGCCGGCGCCGATTCGCCAAGCGGCGACGGGGTCAACACTTACGTCGTCTCGAAGGCGACACGCGCCGCCGGCCTCAAGGTCGCGCTGTCGGGAGTCGGCGGTGACGAGCTTTTCGCCGGCTACCCGAACTTCATCAACTGGCTGAAGTTCCGCCGCGGGGCGGTTTCGCTCACGCCGCGGATCGTACGCCGCGCCGCGGGTGCCGTCCTTGCCCTGTCGGCAAACTCGAAGCACCAGCGGATCGGCGCTGTCCTTGAGTCCGGAAACGGGATCGAGCACTTTTATCCGCGGACCCGGCAGGTCCTTTCCGATCGGCTGATCTGCGAACTTGAAGGCGGGAAGCCGGACACCTTCAACATCACCAAGGAACTGGCGGGCCGCGCCGCGGCAATCGCCGAATTTCCGCTTCTGAGCCAGTTCTCGATCGCCGAGTTTCTAGGTTACACCCAGAACGTGCTGCTCAAGGACGCGGACCAGTTCAGCATGGCGTCGGCCCTTGAGGTCCGCGAACCGTTCTTCGATTACGAGCTGGTCGAATATGTCCTCGAGATCCCCGACGAATACAAATATCCGGACTTCCCGAAACGGCTCCTGGTGGACTCGCTCGCGCCGCTCCTTCCCGATTCGATCGTGCACAGGCCAAAAATGGGGTTCGTCCTGCCTTGGGAAAAGTGGATGCGCGCGGAACTGCGGGAGTTTTGCGAAGCACGGATCGCGGCGCTCGCCGGGCGGGCGCTGCTCGATCCCGGACGTCTGACCCGGCTCTGGGACGACTTTTCCGAACGGCGCTCCGGCGTTCTCTGGTCGCATGTCTGGCACCTCGTCGTGCTTTCCGATTGGCTCGACGCCAACCGCTTCTGATCACATGAAGATCCTTTATCCGGTCGAGGTCTTTTATCCGTCGCAGGCCGGCGGCCCGGCCAATTCCGTCTACTGGATCGCGAAGAACCTCGCGGCCGAGGGCCTTCTCCCGGAGGTCGTCGCGTCCGACAAGGGCCTTGGCCCGGGAACGCCGCTCAACGAATGGGCGAAGGTCGAGGGCATCCGGACGATCTACGTCCGGACACCGAACCTCAATTTTCCGCTCAAGCAAACGCTGCTGGCGATCCGCCGCGTTCGCGTGAACGACATCGTGCACGTCTCCTCGGTCTTTTATCCCGCGGCGTTCGCCACCGGTATCGTCGCGCGGATCCTGGGAAAGAAGCTGCTCTGGTCGCCGCGCGGCGAACTCGACCCGATCGCGCTCGAGCACTCGAAGGGCCGCAAGAAGCCCATTCTCGCGTTGCTCAAACTGCTCGTCGGGCGCTATCCCGTCTATCATTCCACATGCGATGAGGAGTCCGCCTACATCAGAAAAGTGTTCGGCGAGGGCGCGCGGGTGGTTCGGATCCCGAACTATCTCGAAATTCCGGATCAGGTTCAAAGGAACGCGGCAGACTACCTGCTGTTCATCGGCAGGATCCACCCCAAAAAGGCGATCGACAACCTCATCGAAGCCGTATCGCGGTCGCCCCGGTTCATGGAGTCCGGGTTCGAGCTGAGGATCGCCGGGACCGGCAAGCCCGAATTCGAGGCGCCGCTGAGGGATCTGGTCGCGCGGCTCGGCCTCGGGTCGCGCGTCAGATTTGTCGGGCAGGTCGAAGGCGGGGAAAAACAGGCACTGCTCGCGAACGCGAGGCTGATGGTGATGCCGTCCCACACCGAGAATTTCGGCGTCGTGGTTCTCGAAGCGCTCGCCCAGGGAACGCCGGTGATCGCCTCGCGCGGCGCGCCGTGGAAGATCCTCGAGGACGAGCGCGTCGGCATTTGGTCCGACAATGCGCCGGCGTCGCTGGCTGCTGCCATCGACCGCATGCTGTCGCTTTCGGAAAGCGCATATGGCGAGATGCGAAGCCGCTGCCGCCCGCTCGTGGAACGCGAATTCGATATTTCCGGAAATATCTCGAAATGGCTTGAGCTTTATCGATCGGTAGCGCCCTGAATGGTGCTATTTGCAGCAGTTAAGCGTGCTGACTTGAGGCGTCCGCTTACCATTCGGGGGCATTTAACCGAGATTACGCAATAGACACTTCGGCTCCTCAACCCCGTTGATCGATTTAGCCGCGATTTACCCAGATAACGCGGATTTGAGCAGAAAGTGCAGACCTGATCGAACTTTGGCCGTCGATTACGACAGAATCGCAATTCGCCATGATCTGGCTTAATGGATTGTCCGCGTCATCCGCGTTCATCAGCGGCTAATTTGCCACAAATCGAACGCCACGTGTTTCTTAGGCGCGCCGTTCGGCATCAGCCCGATTGGACGGCTAATGCGTAATCTGGGTTTAATCGGAGTGAGCGTCCAGGTATTCCCTGACGAGGGAGGCGGTGATCGCGGTGGTGCCGATCTGCTCGACGACGATCCCCGCCGCGAGATTAGCGAACTCGACCGCAGCCAACAGTCCGACGCCGGTGCCGAGCGCGGTACCGAGCGCGGCGATCACGGTGTCGCCTGCCCCCGTGACGTCGAAGACCGTGCGGGCCCGCGCCGCGAACGAAACCGGTCCGCCGGCGCCCCGAAAGAGGCTCATTCCGGCCTCGCCGCGGGTGATAAGCACCGACTCCAAGTCAAGATCCGTGAGCAATTTACGGCCCGCCGCCTCGAGTGAGTTCTCGGAATCGAGCCCGCAGGCGTCCAACGCCTCTTTTTGGTTCGGCGTGACCATTGTCGCGCCGGCGTATTTCCCGTACTCTTTGCCTTTCGGGTCGGCGAGAACCGGAATCCCGAGCCGCCTCGCTGACGTTATCAGACGCGCGAGGATGGCGTCCGAAAGCATTCCCTTCGCATAGTCGGAAACGATCACGATCGACGCCGACGGCAGCGCGGCACCTATCCGCGTGTTCAGTTCATCCTCCGCCGGACCGTCCAGCGCCGCCGAGTCTTCCTGATCGAGCCGGACGACATGCTGTCCGTGAGCGACGATACGCGTCTTGACGGTCGTAGGCCGCTGCCTGACCGCGAACAGATCGTCGCCACCGACGCCCGCGCGCACGATCTCCTGCCTCAGGACATCACCTTCGGCATCATCGCCGATGAGCCCAAAAAGACGGACGGTCGCGCCAAGGCCGACGATGTTCGCCGCCACGTTGGCGGCCCCGCCCGCCGCGATCGTCGTCCGTTCGAGTCTGACGACCGGGACCGGCGCTTCCGGCGAGATTCTGGAAACATTTCCCCAATGATAGCGGTCGAGCATCACGTCCCCGACCACCAGGACGCGCACGCGGGGCGCTTTAACGAGTATTTCCTCAACCAACACTTTAACTTCGGAATTCATTGTCGATGATCCCGCACCAAAGATGGATGACTGTCAGGTGCGCTTCCTGAATCCGCGCCGTCCGTTCCGACGGGACGAGAACGGCATGATCGCAGAGCGACGCCAGTTTTTTCCCTCTCGCCCCCGTCAGTCCGAAGGTAGCCATTCGAAGGGCGCGCGCCGCCATGACCGCGGCGAGCACGTTCGGCGAATTGCCGCTCGTGCTGATCGCCACGAGCGCGTCGCCCTCGCGGCCAAGCGCTTCGACCTGGCGCGCGAATACTCTTTCGAACGAATAGTCGTTCGTGATCGCCGTCAGCGCGGATGTGTCGGTCGTCAGGGCGACCGAAGGAAGTCCGGCCCGTTCGCCTTCGAACCTTCCGACGAGTTCCGCCGCGAAGTGCTGGGCGTCGGCCGCGCTCCCGCCGTTCCCGCAGATCAGGACCTTCCCGCCGCGGCGCAGGACGTGAACCAACGCCGCCCCGGCAACCTCAATATCGCCAACATTTGCGGCGAGCAAACGATCAAACACCTCGAGGTGCTCGCGGAGTGTGTCCGCGACGCCTCCGCTGACGCGACTGCCGGGCGCAACTCCGTTTCGCGCGATGATCGCGCTGCTCGAGTGTCCTTCGAGAAGCGGCAGCGAATGCACTTCCCCGCCCCTGGCGCGAACGAAATCCGCGCCGATGATCTCCGATTCGGGCCAGTCCCCGCCCTTGACGAGAACGTCGGGAGCGATCTCGCGGATCAGGTTTTCCGGCGTCGGCTCGTCAAAGACCCGGACCTCGTCGACGGCCGCGAGACCGATCAGGACGGCGGCACGCTCATCCTGCGTCATGAGCGGCCGCCCCGCGCCCTTGATCGATCTGACCGAAGCGTCGCTGTTGATGCCGACGATCAGCCGCGTTCCGAGCGCCCGCGCCCGCGCGAGGAGATCGACATGTCCCGGATGGAGGATGTCGAAGCAGCCGTTGGTAAAGACGATCTTTTCCATCTAACCTCTGTAAACAGATGATTTACCGTACCGCCAAAGATCCGGAGAACCGCTTTCGCGCAAAGAAGCCGACGAACAGGACGCTCACGACCACGACGAACAGCACGCGGATCACGATCGGAAAGAACGTGGCATAGAACGATTCGAACGACACCGCGGCCAGCAGGGGGTAATAGGCGACCTTCTTCCAGAGACGCGGTTCGGGCGTATCGATCAGATAGTCGTAGATCAGGCGGTAGTAGAAACCGATGATCGCCATCCCGAGCGGAATTCCGATGACCCCGAAATTCCGGAGCAGATCGCCGAACGGAGTGATCGCGAACGAATTCTCGCCGAAGTCGAAATAGAGCTCGCTGTAAGCCCGCGGATCCGAAGTGTTCGGTTTGTCCGGCCAGACGAACCGCGGCACGAACGCCGTCAGCAGGTCGTTGACGATGTTGTTCTTCAACCCGTAGCTCTCCTCGTATGGTTCGAGCTTCTCGTAGTTCGCCACAACGACTCCGAGCGAACTCAGATTCTCGATGCGCTCGGCCATCGACGACATGCCTTCGGACAGGATCAGCGCCGTGTCCGTGCGCGAGAAATAATTGAAGGTCTCGACGATCTGCCCCGCATAATCCCCGGCGTTTATCCGCTCCTCCGATCCCTTGATGCGCCGAAACGTCGTCCCGTAGATGATCCCGATGAAGATCGCCACAACAAGGATCGCCCCGAAGACCGTCGTGTGCTGCCACTTGAGCCGCCGTCCCGAGTACCAGAACCCGACCGCGATCGAGATCACGCTCAGCATGAGGCTGCTGCGTCCCCCCTGGAGCGCCATCCGCAGCGGGATCATCGCCACGAGGAACGCGACGATCAGGTAGAACTGTCCATTGCGCCGGGGCGTCTGGAAAACACCGAGCCAGAGCATGACGTAGCCGACGTTGAAAATGTACGTCAGAAAAACGACGGCGCTGTCGAACGTGCCGACCTCGTCAACGCGCTGGAAACCGAGGACGCCCTGAAGCAGCCCGATGATGTTGATCGCCAGCCCGGATAGGGACAGCGCGACGCCCGGCAACCAGATCTTGTCGATGTCCCATTCGCCTGCCGGCGTGATCCTTGTCGCCCGCGATGCAAGATACCGGCCGAGAGGCAGGTAAAAGCCGGCGACGACCCCGAGAAAGCCCATCGAAACATAGACGAGCGACAACGGCAGCGTGTATTCCGGATCGGTCACGAAGAGCATCACGTAACTGTTCGTCATGTTGAACGTGATGATAAGCGCGCCGATCACGAATGCCGGGAAGATGTATGACCAGACGCCGAACACGAGCGGATGGAACAGGTCGAACTCGCCGCGGTAAAAGTAGTATGCGGCCGGGGCCAATACGACCGCCCCCGCCGCCAGCGCCCACGGGATCAGGTAGTAGCTTCCGAGGGCCGAACCGAGGCCCTCGTCGAAGACGAGGAATGCAAAGCCGGCAACAAGGGCCAGCCCCCAAAGCAGCGCGATCGGCACGAAGAGCCCCCGGCGACCGCCGGTCATCAGCTTTGTTCTTCCTATTTCGCCGAACGATCTCATCAATTGGTCCTGCGTGCCACGACGATCCGGCACTCACCGCCTTTTTCGCCTTTCAGGAAAGGGTCCAAGGCGCGGGCGGCGATCCCCGCGATCCGGCCCTTGATATTGGTTCCGGTCTTATGTTCATAGCGGTTGAAGCCCTCCTCGACGATCTCAAAACCCGCCTCCGCGAGCAGCATCCCGAGCTTCCAACGGAAGATCGGCGTGATATGCGCCGGCCGGACCGTTTCCCAGGCGCCGAAATGCTTCAGTCGGCCCGTGTAAAGAAAGATCAGCCGTGAACTGACGGCCTCGACATTCGGTGTCGTCAAAAAGAACAAACCGCCCGGTTTGAGCAGTTTGGCCGCCTCGCGGGCAAAGCCGAACGGGTTCTCGACATGTTCGACGATCTCGATCGCGACGACCGCGTCGAAGCCTCCGCGCCCGATGCCCGCGGCGAATTCGGTGTCGAGGTCGATGTTGAGCACGTCGATCCCCGGCACCTTCCAGTTCGCGGGATCGGAATCAACGGCCACGACCTCGTGGCCGAGCTCCGCAAGTCTTTTTGAAAACGCTCCCTGGCCGGCCCCGAGGTCGATGATACGAGCGCCGCGATCAAGAAACCGCCGGACAAGATCGAACACCTTGTCGTGCGTTTCGAGGCCGGCCATAGACTCGGGAAGTTCGATGCTCTTACCGTCCATTCTCGTTACCGGGAAGACCGCAGACCGCAATAACGCCGTCGCCGAGCTGCGGCGAAAACTTTACACTAACATCATTTATCGCTTTGTAAAACCAGCGCAGAAAAGGCCGGTGCTCGGGGCCGATATCGTAAAAACAGAAGCGTTTGAGAACGAGTCCGTTCCGTTCGATCAGAAGCTTGAGCGTCCGGTAAGAATAATAGGCGACATGGTCCGGGTGAACCGGTTCGTTGACGCCCCCGCGGCCGCGCAGTCCGTACATCGCGAACCGCATCGCCGAGTAGGCGTTGATCGTCGTGATCACGAGGTCCGTCGACGGATCCATGAAGCGCTTGACCCCGTCGAGAAAGCGGCCCGGATTGTTCAGATGCTCGATCATCTCGCCGGCGATGATGGTCTCGAAGGTCGTTTCGAGCGCGACCTCGTCGAGCCGCTCGAGATCGGCCCTGTAGAGGTTCCGCGAGCCGTGCGCCTCGAGGACGTCGATCCCTTTCTGATCGAAGTCGAAGCCGTAAAGTTCCGACGACATTCGCTCCAGATCGAAATGCAGGAGCATTCCCTTCTCGATCGAATCAGCCGTGTACGGCCAATTCGTGCAGCCAAGATGCAGCGTCCGGCGGCCGGTCGCCGCCTGTTTGATAAAGGTCACCCGATCCACCAGTTCGATTGATTCGCTCATGCCGTTTGTTTGCGTCCGACGAGTTTCCGTAAGATCCCGATCTCTTCGGCGCCGATAAAACCGACGGCATAAAGTATGCCGACGTAGACGATTCCCGCGCCGGCCGCGCCGGCGATCATCAGCGACCAACCATCGAGTATCAGTTCCGAGCCCTTCAGGACAGCCACTGCCCCGGCGATCGCCGCCGCGATCATCGCGAGCGACCGGAGCCAGAACCGATACTGTATTTTACCGAAAACCCATCGCTCGACATACATCACCGAGAACAGCAGAAGCGCGAATCCGGCAAAACGCGACAATGCCGCCCCGATGATCCCGTATTCGCGCGTGAAAAGTATCATCCCGCCGACCGCAACGGCGAAGCAGGCCGAATAGACCATGAAGTTGTACGTCGGCCGTCCGAGGCCCTCGACCATATTCCACGTGACGACGAGCAGCCCGGCGACCGTGAAGCTCAGGGCGTGAACGACGAGAACCGGCGCCGAACTCGCCGCCAGTTCAGCCCCCATCCAGAGCGTCAGGAAAAGCCGGCTCTCAAGGACCAGGAGCAGCGCTCCGAAGGCGACGATGAACAAGACCACTTTTGTCGAGATCAGGTACATTCGCAGGAGCTTCGCGCGGTCGGCACCGATCTCGCTCGAAAGCGGAAAGATCACGAGTAGGAAACTCGCGACCAGGGCGTGGATGTAAATCCCGAGCGTCATCGGGACGACGTAAAAGGTCAGCTGTTCCTCGCCGAGTTCCCGCAGTATCCATCCGCGTTCGAAAAGGAGCGTCAGGTTGGAAACGATCTGGTAGCCGATAACCCCCCCGCTGAACGACAGGATCGTCCGCAGCGTCCCGGCCCGCGGACGGAGCGTGATAGCGCCTTCGGGCAGGAGTCGCCGCGCGACGAGGTACGAGAGCATGGCGAACGTTCCGATCACCCCGGCGTTCCAGACAAGAAGCGCGACGAGGCCGAATCCGGAGAACGCAAGCGCCAGGTTTCCCGCGATATTGGTGATGTTCGACAGGTTCGTCAGTTTCGAGAACTGGTCGTAGCGCTGATATCCCTGGATGGCCGCGGTAAAGACCTGGGACAGCATCGTCAGGAAAATGATCGCGGCGGCGATGTGGAATCCGTGAACCGCCGTCGGGGCGAACTGTTCGTCCACCCGAAACAATCGCGTCACGAGCCACGGGGCGGCCAGGGCGATCACGGCTGCACCGGCGGCCCCGACGATCAGGTTCAGGATGAGCGTTGTCGAAACGACGCCGCGGATTTGATCGGTCTCGCCGCTCGCGGAAAACTCGGCGACGTACTTGGTTACCGCCCTCCCCGTGTTGAGATTGAACGAGTAGCCGACAAACCCAAGGACGAGCGCGTAAATCCCGTAACCGTTGTGTCCTAGAGCTTTAACTATGATCGGCGTGGCGACGAAACTGATGCCGAGCGGGAGCAGCCAAGTCGACACACCGTAGATCGCATTGCGGGCGACGCTGCCGGCGGAATTCGTCCCCGTGCTCATCGGAGGCCTCCGAAAACTTCCGTATAAGCCTTCCACGCAACCTCGGTGACGGCGATCTCGTTGAATTCCGCGATCACCTTCTCTCTCCCTGCCGCTGCCAGACGCTCCGCGAGCGGACGGTCGCCTTTCAAGCGCATGACCGCATCGGCGAGCGACTCCGGATCGCGCGGTTCGACGATCAGCCCGGTTTCGCCGTCGATGACCGCCTCGGGGATCGCGTTTACCCGCGTCGAAACCGACGGCACCCCGAGCGCCATCGCCTCAAGCAACGCGATCGGAAGCCCCTCGACGTGACTCGCGAGGACGAACGCGTCGGCTTGGCGGACAAACCTCATCAGCTCGAGATGCGATGCGCCGGCCTCCTCGGAACGGACCAGCCTGAACGAATCCGCGGCCCCGAAAGATGCTAGGCGGTCGAGGTCGCCGGCCGGGATCTCCGAGTTAGTAACCCATACGAACACAATGTTTTCGCCGCGTTTGCGCAGAATCGCGGCGGCTTCGGCGGTCTCCCACCGTCCCTTGCGGTCGATGAACTGTCCGACCGTCACGACGACGAACGCATCCTCGCTGACGGAGTGTTCCTTCCGCCAATCCCGTCCGCCGCTCGAAGCCGACCCGATCTCGTCCGGATCGATGTTCGTGAATGTCACCGGGATCCGTTCGACCCACTCCGCCGCGGCCACCGGACGCAGGCTCTCACGCGCATCGCAGTTGGACGCAAAGAGCCTGTAACGGCGTAGCATCGCGGCGACGCGAAATTTCGCCCGCCAAAGCGATCGGCGCCATCCGGGAACGTCAGGAAGCCGATTGTGCATCGTCGAACACGTCGCGAAACGCCGGGCCAGAGCGGCGATCGCGAGGATCGACTGCCACGGTGAGAGCTCGACATGGATCAGCGTCTTCGCCGGTTCGAAACGCCGTAAATGCCCGACCAACTCAAGTTCGCACGTCAACTTGCGGTAATGACGTTCGATCTTCCGGCGGATTCCCGGCGCCGGCAGCAGGTCCGCGTGGCGCTCAAGGAATTCGACCTCGAAGCCCGCGTCTTCGCAGAAGTCCAGAAACTGGCTCCCGGTCCCTTTCGGCAAGACGAACCGAATCGACGCGCGTCCCTTGAGCCGGCGCGCGATGCCGAGGAAATACATTTGGGCACCGCCCCACTCGAGGTAGTTCCACGCAAACACGATCTGTTCAGGCGCTGCCAATTCTCGGCGTTCAGGGTTCAAGTGATCTCTAGGTGTCGGCCCGGCGACAGTTAAAGTAATTTATAGCTCGGCAAATCGAAGTCGGAATTCTACCAAAATCGTCGGCGACTGTCTTGCAAACCCTGCTAACTTGTTGATTTTAATTGAAATGGCTACCCGGTTCGGTCACTTGTCCGCCTCTTTCAAAATGTGTATCGTTTGAAGGTATGAAGAAGATCGTGGTGACGGGAGGTTCCGGGCTTGTCGGCAGACATTTGCGGCAGATACTCCCGGAAGCAGAATACCTGTCTTCGAGTGACTACGACCTCAGAAGCGAAGCGGATGTGAAACGCCTCTGCGAACGCGGCTGGGATCATATCGTGCATCTTGCAGCCCGCGTCGGCGGGATCATCGAGAATATCGGCTACCCGGCGGAGTTCATCGAGGACAACCTGCTGATGAACACCCTGTTGCTGAAATACGCGCGGCTGAACGAGGTTTCGCGCCTCACGGCCGTACTTTCAACGTGCATCTATCCCGACACCTACCCGACATACCCGCTGCGCGAGGAGGATCTGCACAATGGCGCGCCGCAAAGCACGAACTTCCCGTACGCGATCGCCAAGCGATCGCTCGCGGTCCAGATCGATGCTTATGCGAAGCAGTACGGGCTGAAATACAACTATCTGATCCCGTGCAATCTTTACGGTGAATTTGATAAAGTGGATGAACAGCGAAGTCATTATTTGACAGCGCTTTTAGGGAAGATAATTAAGGCAGAACGTGAAGGACGCAAGGAAATCCGGCTGCTCGGCACCGGAACTCCGATGCGGCAATTCATGTACGGCGGCGACCTCGCCCGGGTAATCGGGCACTGCATCGACGCCGACCTGACGGAGTCGTTCAACGTCGCTGTAGATGAGAACCGCACCATCCGTGAGATCGCCGAGATCGCGCTCGGGGCGTGCGGAAAAGATGACTTCGAGCTCCATTTCGACAACATCTCGCCGGACGGTCAGTACCGCAAGGACGTCTCGAATGCGAGAATGCGGTCGCTGATACCCGACTTTAAGTTTACTTCGTTAAATGAAGGAATAAGAAAAGTTTACGATTATTACAAAGAGCATTCGACTATATGAAGAAGGCCCTGATTACAGGCATCAACGGTCAGGACGGCAGCTATCTTGCCGAGTTCCTGCTCGACAAAGGCTACGAGGTCTTTGGCATACTCAAACGCAATTCCGTCGCCGAAACGCAGACGACGCGTATCGAACACATCCGCGACCGGATACGTTTGCACTACGCGGACATCACGGATCTCTCGTCCCTGGTTTACGTTATCAAGGAAACCCGGCCTGACGAGTTGTACCATCTCGCGGCGCAGTCTCATGTCAGGATATCTTTCGACCAGCCGATCTATACCGCGAACGCGACCGGCGTCAGCACCGTGAACGTCCTTGAGGCCGTCCGGCTCATGAAACCCGACATCCGTGTCTACCAGGCGTCGTCATCCGAGATGTTCGGGAACACCATCGAACCGGACGGCTTCCAGCGCGAAACGACTCCGATGAACCCGGTCTCGCCGTACGGCTGCGCAAAGGTATTCTCGTACCACCTCGCGAGGAACTACCGCAACGCGTACAGACTGTTCGTCAGCAACGGGATCCTTTTCAACCACGAAAGTCCGCGGCGCGGAACGAACTTCGTCACGAACAAGGTCTGCAAGGAGGCGGTCCGCATTCATTACGGACTGGCGGACAGGCTTGAGCTCGGCAATTTGCAGGCGACGCGGGACTGGGGCCACGCCCGAGATTACGTTGAGGCGATGTGGCAGATCCTGCAACTCGCCGCACCCGACGATTTTGTCTGCGCGACCGGTGTTTCGAAGAGCGTTCAGGATCTTGTGGAATATGTCTTCGGCCGGCTCGGCCTCGACTGGAAGCAACTCGTGTCCGTGAACGAACGCTACCTGCGGCCGGAGGAACTTCACAATCTGAAGGGTGATTCGTCGAAACTTCGCCGGATGACCGGCTGGAAACCTCGATACACGTTCGAAACGATGCTCGATGAGATGGTCGACTACTGGCTGGAGGAACTCAAACCCTGATCACTCGACGGTCTTCATGGAGTATGTTTCCTTGAGCGGGGGCTCCGGGATGGAATTTGCGTAACCGCCCTCGATGTTCCGTCCGGCGGCCCAGCGCGCAAAAAAGACAGGAAACGCGACCAATGCTTCGATCCGTGTCGGCGCGCCGTGCCAGTTGGCGAGGAAACGGCGGCGCAGGCTATGCGCGTTGCCGAGATCGACGAAAAGGGTCCTGAACAACTTCCTGAGGCCCATCTTTCTGACGCGCGGCGGCGGATTGTTGGGCTGGCAAAAGACGCGCGCGGCGGGCTCGATCAGCAGTTTCCAGCCGTTCCGGCGCATGCGCGGCGTATATTCGGCGTCGCCGTAATGCGGAAACCGCTTCTCATCCATCAGACCGTTCTCGCGGATCGCTTCGGCCGGGAACAGGACACAGTTTCCGACGATCAGTTCGACCTCGAAAGGGGACTCCGGCACGGTCCAGACCGTCTGCTGCACCCAGTGCCGGAACCCACCCGACATCGTCTCCCATCGCGGCGCAACCTGAAAGACCCGATGCGGTTCGTCCCACAGCAACAGCAGCGCCCCGACCACCGAACGCGGATGCCGGCGCGCCGTACCGACCATCCGTTGCAGAAATCTCTCGTCGAAAATCTGATCGTCGTTCATCGTCAGCACGAAGTCGGGATCGTGACGCATCGCCGCTTCGATCCCGCGGTTCGTTCCGGCCGTGAACCACAGACTGCCGTCGCCGGCGATAATCTCGACGTCCGGATAGGCTTCGCGTATGGCGTCGGCGGTGCCGTCCGTCGACCCGTCGTCAACGACGATGACATGGACATCGAGACCCGCGCGGTCGATCCGAGAAAGGCTCCGCAGGCACTGCAAAGTAATATCACGCCGGTTATGCACCGGCGTGACTATCTCGACTCTCGGTTGCTTTTCGCCGGCGCTCATTGAGCTTCGTCGTCGTGACGGTAGTAGTCCTGATGATAGTAGGATTGGTAGTAGTAGTCGTTCTGCGATCGCAGATTGACGTTGTTGAGCACGACGCCGAAGATCTTCGCGCCGACATCCTGAAGAAACTGGCGCGCGCGCTTGACGACCTGCCGCGAACTCTTTCCGGAATGAACGACGAGGATCACGCCGTCAACCATCGAAGCGATCAGGACGCCGTCCGTGAACGACGCGATCGGCGGCGAATCGACGACGACGTGCGTGAAGTTGTCCTGCATGATCCTCAGCAGATTTGACATTTGTTCCGACCCGATAAGTTCGGCCGGATTGGGCGGGATCGGCCCCGAAGGCAACAAAAACAGTTTCGAATCTTCGTCGTACTGCGCGGTCGCGACGACCTCCTTCTCGGGCATCTCGCTCGAAAGTATCGTGCTGAGCCCCTGTGCATTGCTGATCCCGAAGACGCTGTGCAACCTCGGACGGCGCATATCGGCGTCGATCACCAGCACTTTGGCGCCCGTCTGGGCAAGACTGATGGCGGTGTTGACGGCCGTCGTCGTCTTCCCTTCGGCCGGAAGGCTCGATGTTATCAGCAACGATTTCGGGGCATGCCCGGCCGTCGAAAGCAGGATCGACGTCCGCAGTTGCCGGTATGCTTCCGCCAGGGACGAGCGCGGATCGTTGTTGATGAGCAGCTCGGTATTCGGTTTGATATCGGGTTCTTCGGAAGCACCTCCCACCAATAGCAGACGCCGCTTCGGCATCGAATCCATCGTCGGGATGGCGGCCAGCGCAGGAAGTTGCAAGAGGCTCTCGACTTCTTCGGTCGAATGGATGGTATCGTCGAGATATTCGAGGAACAGCGCAAGGCCGGCGCCGAAGAGCGTCGAAAGCACGAGCGCCGCAAGAACCGTCATGAGCCGCCTCGGCGCGATCGGAATGTCCGGCGGGATCGCGATCTCCGCGATCGAAATATTATTATCGGACCCTTGGGCGACGATCACGTTCGAACTCTGCTGTTGGTTCAGATCTTTCAGGAAACCCTTGTTCGTTTCGAGATTCTGTTCGAGCAGACGGATGTTGATCGCCGCGCCGTTCTGCGTCTGCGCCTGGTTGTACTGTTCGTTGAACGCGGCGCGGATCTTGTCTTCCTGTCCCTTCGCCTGCACGTACTTCGTCTTGAGGTTGTCGAGGATCGTCTGCGAAGCGCGCTTCCTGAAATCGCTTAGATCCTTCTCGTTCTTGTCCTGCGCCTCCTTCAGACCGCCGTTGAGTGTTTCGATCTTCTTGTCGATCTCCTGCACCTCGGGCGATGAGACCTGGTACTCGACCAGGAGTTTCTCGCGTTCGGCCCGAAGCTGCGTCGTCTGCTCGAGGACGCGGTTGCGGAGCGTCCGCATGTCGTTCTCGCGCTCGGTCGTGTACCGGATCACTTCCGCTTCGGCCAGAGAATTGAGCTGTTCGGGCGTGTTTTTGACCGCGTTGTACTGCGCTTCGGCGTTCTTCCGAAGATTTTCGGTGTCAAGAAGCTGTTTGTTGAGCCCTTCAAGCCGCTGCAGGACGATCGTCGTCTGTTCGTCGAGATTGATGATGCCCGAGCCTTTCTTGAGCTCCGCCATCTTCTCCTCGTCGTTCTTGATCTGCGTCTGAAGATCGGTAATGCGTTCTTCGAGAAAATCGCTCGTTTTTTTGCTCGATCCCGAACGTTTCTCCTGATTCTGTTTCGTGAAGACCTCGGCGATCCCGTTGACGATCTCGGCCGACAACTGGGGGTTTGAGTGCCTGAACGAAACGTTTATCAAACGCGTTTCCTTGACAGTCTGCCGGGATTCCCTCACCGGATCGACGCTCAGGTTCTTGCGGATGATGTCGATGTACGGGGCGAGCCGGATGGCTTCGGCCATCTCGTCGCTGCTCGACGTCAGCCCCGGGTCGCCGGATTTGTCGTCCTTTTTCTTGCCGTCGCTGGCGAGCCCGATCGCTTTGAGAAAACCGCGCCACGCGGACGTCGACTCCTCGGCCCGCGCCGACTGGATCTCCTTGTTACTGTCGAGGTTGAGCTCCCTGACGACTCTCCGCAGGAGCGTTTCGCTCGTCAGGAGCTGGAGCTGGGTGTTGAAATACGCGGGATCGGGGTTTGTCACGCTCACCCGGCGGTCGCTCGTGACAAGGTCCGGGTTGGTCTGTTCAAGATCGACCTGCACGGTCGCCGTCGCCTGGTAAATGCTCGGCCGCCGCGCCATATAGATCGCGGTCAGCGTCGTCACCAGCACCGTCAGCCCGATCACCAGCCAGAGGCGTTTGCGGATCGCGCGCCAGTAATCCATGAGCTGCATCCCTTCGGACGCGTAGAGCTCGCGATAGGCGCCGTAACCTCCCGGCGGCGGCATGTCCATGGCATACGGCCGGTCGATTTCCGACCGTTCAGGTGCCGGTTTCTTGATCATCTCGCGACTTTCTTTCATACGATCGTCCTGGCGACTACTTGATCAGGATCGGGAGATTTCCGAACCCGCCGGTCACGCCGTCGGTGACCTTCTTGAGAATTGCCTGGAACTTGTCCAGCGAGACGGCGACGATGTCGCTCGGCATAAGGAACGGGTCGTCGACCTTTCCCTTCTCGATATCGCCGATGTTGTAAACGAACTCTTCCCAGTCTTTGCTGTCGGGCTTTTGCCGGAAAACCCGGACGCTGTCTTTTTTGGCCGAATCGGCGAACCCTCCGGCAGCGGCGATGATCTGACGGAGCGTCCGCGGTTCCTTGATCCTGACCTCGCCCTGCTCCTTGACGCTGCCGTAAACAAAGATCGAATCGGACTCCAGCACCGAAACCACGTCACCGGGCTCCATCACCAGGTTTCTTTTTCCTTCCTGTACATCGCGGATCTTGAAGTTCATCAACTCGAACTTCTCCGGATTCGGAGCGCTCTCGGCTCCAAGGCGGCAGGCGGCGGCGCTCCCGAGCCGCGCGACGAGGAGTCGCGATCCGGCTTCCTTGTTCGGCCCGCCGGCGAACGAAAGGAGTTCAAGCAGCGGTATCCGCCGGTTGACGAAGAAATTCCCTGGTTTTTCGACGGCCCCCATCACACCGTACGATTGCGAGCGCTGCTCGACGACGACGACGTTGACATAAGGATTCTTCAGAAAACTCTTGTAATCCTCCTCGATGATCGCCTTAAGTTCCCGTTCCGTCCGGCAGTAGGCCTGGATCGGTTTCGTCGCGCGGGGCAGCACGATCGTCCCGTCGGGATTGATCCCGACACGGATGTTCAGATCGGAATGCCTGAAAACGCTGATCTCGAGCACATCCATATACCCGATCCGGTAGTGCTCGTCCTTACCGCCGGCCGGCAAAGGCACCTGTGCCGAAATTGCGGTCTGGCCTGCCAGAACCGCGATGAAAATTGAAAAAATAACTCGTACCGCGTTCATAACATCAAACTCCGAACTTATTTTTCTCACAGGGGACACGGTTGGAATCGTTTGATTCGGGCCGCAATCGATTGGTTTCTTGCAATCTGCACGCCGCCGGATTTGGACAAAAATAACCTTCAAAATACCTCAAAAGACAGTATTTTAGCAAATACGGGAATTGAAGGACAACGCGGATGGCGCGGCCTTTAAGTTTGGCTGCGGTTTGCGTTACACTCTTGAACTCGAACAGTACACATGCAGAACCCGACGCCGATGTACCGGCAATACCTCGATATCAAGAAACGATACCCGGGAACGATCCTGTTCTTCCGGCTCGGAGATTTCTACGAGATGTTCAACGAGGACGCCGTCGTCGGGTCGCGCGAGCTCGAGATCACGCTCACCGCGCGCCAGAAGGACTCGCCGAATCCGATCCCGATGTGCGGCGTTCCGCACCATGCGGCGTCAACCTACATTGCGCGGCTCGTCCGCAAAGGCTTCCGTGTCGCGATCTGCGAGCAGACCGAGGAAGCGGGCAGGGGCGTCAAGCTCGTGAACCGCGACGTCGTCCGCGTGATCACGCCCGGGACGGCGATCGATCCGCAGCTCGTCGATACCCGCGACTCGGTATTTTTGGCGGCGGTGTGCGGCGTCGGCGACTCTTTCGGAGTCGCGTTTCTCGAACTCTCGACCGGTGAGTTCTTCGCGGCCGAACACGCCGGGGTCAATTCGTGGTCGAAGGCCTGCGCCGACATCGAAAGCTACGCGCCGCGCGAACTTCTGTTCCCCGACTCGCTTCGGATCCTCGTCGAAGGCGCCTTCGGACAAACCGCGGAAAACGGTTTCGCGCTATCGGGAGGCAATCCGGACGGCCCGTCGCTAACCGCCGCCGACGATTGGCACTTCGATCCAACCGACGCCGAGTCGCTGCTTAAGGAACAACTTCAAGTAAGAGAACTTATCTCGTACGAAATACTGGAACATAGGCAGGCGCTGCGCGCTGCCGGAGCCTGCCTCCGCTATGCGCGTGAAACCCAGAAATCCGCGGCCGGGCACATTTCGCAGCTCCGGTTTATCGCGGCGCATGCCCATATGGTGCTCGATGCGGTCACGATAAGGAACCTCGAACTCGTCGAATCTCGCGGCGAGAGCCCGAAACGCAGCCTTTTCGCGGTCATCGACAACACGGTCACGGGCATGGGAGCGAGGCTTCTCAAATCATGGCTCTTGCGCCCCTCCATCAAGCGTTCGGAGATCGAATCGAGGCTCGGTGCCGTCTCCGAGCTGCTCGATCCGGTGCTCCGCGACAAGTTAAAGTATTTGTTGAAGGAAGTCGCCGATCTCGAACGGCTCGTCGGACGTCTCAATCTCGGCTCGGCGACCGCGCGCGACCTTCTCGCGCTCGGACGTTCGATCAGCGTTGTCCCGGAACTACGCACCGCGTTATCGGATGCGGGCAGTCTGCTCCTTCTGGCCCTGACGGAAAGCCTGCGCGAGATGCCGGATACGGTTCGACTGATCGCCGAAGCGATCGCCGACGACCCGCCGCTCAATTTGAACGACGGCGGCGTCATTCGCGACCACTTCCACGCCGAGCTTGACGATCTGCGGAACCTCAGCCGATCAGGCAAACAAACGATCGCCGGGTTCGAAGAGGCGGAGCGGATCCGCACCGGCATCGGGAACCTAAAGATCAAGTTCAACAACGTCTTTGGGTACTTCATCGAGGTTTCGAAGGGCAATATCTCCCGGGTGCCGGAGGATTACGAACGGCGGCAGACGCTCGCGAATGCCGAACGCTACACGACGCCCGAGCTCAAGGAATGGGAACAGAAGGTGCTCGGCGCCGAAGAGCGGATCATCCGTCTGGAGACCGCACTCTTTCAGGAGGTCCGTGAACGCGTCAAGGCCG
This sequence comes from Acidobacteriota bacterium, assembly GCA_029557535.1. Taxonomy (GTDB): domain Bacteria; phylum Acidobacteriota; class Blastocatellia; order Pyrinomonadales; family Pyrinomonadaceae; genus JAFDVJ01. The sequence goes on along the minus strand of JAKQII010000143.1, from coordinate 5,302 downwards.
TGACGGCGGATCTGCAATCGACCGCCCGGGCGATCGCGGCGCTTGACGCGCTGGCATCGCTTGCCGAGACTGCCTCACGCCGCGATTATGTTGCGCCTGTAATCCACGACGGCGACGAGATCGCCGTCAAGAACGGCCGGCATCCGATCGTCGAGGCCTTTCTCGGCGAGACGTTCATTCCGAACGACGTTTATCTGAACAACTCTACCGACCGGCTGCTCATTATCACCGGCCCCAACATGGGGGGTAAGTCCACACTGCTCCGGCAGATAGCAATCATCCAGATCCTCGGTCAGATCGGATCGTTCGTCCCCGCGTCGAACGCCCGGCTGCCGCTGGTCGACCGCATCTGGACCCGCGTCGGTGCTTCCGATGACCTCGCGAGCGGGCGTTCGACCTTCATGGTGGAAATGACCGAAACCGCGACAATCCTCCACAACGCGACCCCGCGAAGCCTGATACTGCTCGACGAGATCGGCCGCGGGACTTCGACCTTTGACGGATTGTCGATCGCGTGGGCGGTCGCCGAGTATCTTCACAATTCAGCCGAGCACTCGGCAAAGACGCTGTTCGCGACGCATTATCACGAACTGACCGAACTCGCCGAGAACCTGCCCGGCGCACGCAATTTTCAGGTCACCGCCGCCGAGCGCGACGGCAATGTCGTTTTTCTCCACAAACTCCAGAAAGGCAAGGCATCAAAGTCTTACGGCATCGCGGTCGCGAAACTGGCGGGCCTGCCGCCGAAGGTCATCGAGCGGGCGAAGGGCGTCCTTCAGAAACTCGAGAAATACGAACTCGCGGTTTTCCGCGATGCGGGTCCGGGCGAGTCTCCCGAAACGAGTGCGGTGAGTCGCGCCGGCGCCGCGCGGGCGGCGACGCAGGTCTCGCTATTTGCCGTCACGAACGAAAGCGTGATCGACGAACTTCGGGGTCTCGACGTCGAAGGCATCTCCGCCACGGAAGCCCGTGAGATACTTGCCGACGTCAAAAAGCGCCTCATCTGATCAAAGTTCCCGGGCTTGCGCACGCGCTGCCGGCGAAACCGTCACGGTAAGTCCGCGCGCCGGCTCGAGTTTCATCACAAACGTCCTGTTCTGAACATTTGCGGTTACCGGAAGACGCGGATTGCGAAGCAGTTTCGCGAATCCGAGGTCGAACCACTTCTCGCGTCCGAGCCAATCCGGTCCGAGGTTCTTCAAAAAGGTCAAAATCGCTTCGCGGCTGTTCGCGGTTATCTGCGACTGTCTCGTCAGGCGCGCCGTTATCCCGATCCTTGTTTCGGAAACGTCGTACTCGCTTCCGTAGATCTCCAACGCGAGCGTCTTGTCGTCGTTCGTCCCGTGCCACTTCTCGAAGTCGCCGACCGACGACTCCTTCTCGATCTTCAGAACGCCCGTCAGTCCTTGGACGACACGCTCATAACTTACGCCGAGCCCCTTGATCTTGCGGTCGAGGTCAACCCCGGAATCCGATGGTGACCCAAACCACATCGCCGCCCAACCGCCGCTGATCGCGACACCGAAGGCGTCGAATCTGGTCGATTTCCAGGTTTCGAGATTCAAGATCAACGCGTTGTGAAACTGGCTCTTTTTCCACGCGTCGAGTGCGGCCGCCGGTGTCGCTGCGGCGTAAAGATTGTGGTAGAGGTTCTCGTATCCGTTACCGGAATACGCCGTTCGCAGACGCACCGGTGCCGCCATCATGCAGTTCCACGTCGACGGGTTGGAGAGTTCGTACGGACAGTTGCTCCAGCCGTGCGTCAGTTTTCCGATGTTCTGGGTGATGTCGAGCAGGTGCCGGTTCGCGACCGCGCTAAGGGCGTCAGACGTCGGTACCGGCGGCAGCCGGTTCTGCTGGCGATATTCGTTGACCAGGCGAATAAGCTCCCTTTCATCAGGACTGAGTTCATCCCCGGCGCATCCCGCCGGTCCAAATGCCGCCTCGCCCGAGCACGGCGTCTGAGCCGAAACCGAAATGACCAATAAGAGAAGTGCCGGCAACAGAAATCTCATCGTTAACGCTCCACGTTAGGTTTTTCTCGAATTCTCGCCGCTTTCCGCTCTGAAAGCAACATTGGGCCGCCACGAAGAAATCACTTTAAGTGTCGCAGGGCAGACACTTTAAGAAGTGCTTGAGGTTTTGCTACAATCAAGCCGCACATGGAAACGATCCTTTCTTTTCCCCTCGAGAAAAAAATCGGTCAGCTTTTCTTTATCGGGATCCCCGGGCCGTCGTTCGATGGTCCGACGCGCGAACTTGTCGGCGAGATCTCGCCCGGCGGCGTCTGTCTGTTCACGCGCAACATACGGGAGGCCACCGCGACCCGCGAACTGACGGGTTCGCTGCGGACGGCGCTGCCGGTCGAACCGCTGCTGAGTCTCGACCAGGAAGGCGGCCTCGTCGACCGGCTTAGACGCATCGCCGAGCCGATGCCGGCCGCGGCTTCCCTGCGGACCTCAGACGACGCACGCGAGCTCGCCTCGCTGACGGCGGAACTGATCCGCATGCTTGGATTCAACATGAACTTCGCGCCCGTGGTGGACATCGTCACTCCCGAACGCGAGCGATCGAACAACGGTCTGTATTCACGTGCGTTCGGCAACGACGCAGCCACGGCAACTGAATTGTCCGGAGTCTATCTCGACGAACTTCAGGCCGGCGGAGTGATCGGCTGCGTTAAGCACTTCCCCGGACTCGGCGCGATCCAGGTCGACTCGCACGAGGAACTTCCGGTGGTCGATCTGACGTTCGAGGAACTCTCGGAAACGGACATCGCGCCTTATCGGACGCACTTCGCGGAAGGGCGCGCTCATGCCGTAATGGTCGGCCACGCGGCGTTCCCGAATCTCGACTTGCAGGAACGCGACGCGGATGGCAAACTTCTACCGTCTTCACTGAGTTTTAACATCGTCTCCAAACTATTGCGCGCAACGATGGGTTTCAAGGGTCTGGTCGTCACCGACGATCTCGAAATGGGCGCGATCCTGCGAAATTACGGGATTGGCAAAGCCGCCGTGATGGCTGTCGCGGCGGGCGCCGACATGCTCGCGGTCTGCAACGCACCGGACAACATAAGGTCGGCCTTCCGCGCGGTCCTGGATGCCGTCCGCGACGGCGTGATCACCGAGGATCGCATCGATTATTCCCTGCGACGCATCGCCGCGGTCAAAAGTCTTGTTGCGCCGCCGCTGGCCCTTGATATTGCGCGGCTTGAACGGATCTCGGCGCTTGTTGGAGATCTGAAGAAGCGATCTTGATTATTCGGAGGAAATTATTATGAGCTTTCCGGGCCGATCATTAATTCTATTATTTGCAATACTTACCGCGATCGCGGGAATAAGTTGCCGGGACCGCGGCGGGAATTCGGTAACGATCGCCCTTTCGGACAAGTTCGGCAGTCTCGACACCCTGACGGGAAGCGGCTCGGGTGCGGCCGACGACCGTGTCCGGACATTGATATTCAACTCGCTGATCAAGAAGAACGAAAAGTTCGAATACGTCGGCGAGATCGGCGATTACAAGATCGGCGACGACAGCCTGACGATCACCTACACCCTGAAGGACGGCATCAAGTTCCACAACGGGAAGGTCCTGACCTCGGCTGACGTCAAATACTCATTCGATACGATGTTCGCCTCGAACGGATCCAAACGAGAAAGTTTCTTCGAAACCGTTCCAGATGAGTCGGATCCCGAAAAAAAGGCGGAAAAAAAGGTATCGCATTTCACGTCGATCGAGACGCCCGATCCGAAAACGGTCGTCTTCAAGGTCACGAGACCGGCACTTATCAACCAGACCCTCTCCAATCTCGTGACGATCCCGATTATTCCCGAAGGCACGGGTGATTCGCAGAAATCGAATCCGGTCGGCAGCGGCCCTTTCAAGTTCGTCTCTTACAATTCGGTCAACAGCATTGTCATGCTCGAAGCGAATGCCGACTACTGGGAAGGCGCCCCGAAGGTCCCGCGGCTAACTGTCAAAACGATCCCGGACGCGAGCGCGCTCCAGAATGAACTGCTCAGCGGCGGCGTTGACATCGCGCCGAATCCGACCAATCTTTCGCCCGACTCCCTCAAGATCCTGAACGAAGCACCCGCGCTCAAGGTCGAACAGGGTTCAGGATCAAACATCCAGTACATCGGCTTCAATACCCAGGCGACTCCGTTCAACGACGCGCGGATCCGCCAGGCCGTCGCGTACGCGATCGATCGCGAGAAAATCATCAACGAGCTTTTCCGCGGACAATCGAAGATCGCATATTCAATTCTCCCCGACGGATCGTGGGCGTACACACCCGGGACCAAATATTCGTATGAACCGGCGAAAGCCAGGCAGTTGCTCCAGGACGCCGGCTACAAGGGAGAGCTCGTGAAGTTCAAGTTCGCGGCCGGCAATTCGGCAATCAAGCAATACTCCGAGATCATCCTTAGTTCCCTTCGCGAGGTCGGGTTCAACGTCGAGATCGAAACGCTCGAATTTCAGGCGATGATCGACAGTTTGAAGAACGGCCAGTTCCAGATCAATACCGCGATCTGGATCGGCGGCAACCAGGACCCGATCTTTCTTCGCGACCTGTTCGCGTCGAACGAGTCGCCGGAACGGAAGAACGGCGGCCGCAATCGCGCCCGTTATTCGAATTCCGAATTCGACAAGGTCATCGAGGAGGCGGTGAACACCGTCGACAAGGCGAAGGCGAAGGAACTTTACATCAAGGCGCAGGAGATCGTCAGCCGCGACCTGCCGATGCTCCCGCTGTGGTATCCGGCAAACACCGTCATTGCAAACAAGAAGATAGGCAATATCAAGATCAACGCCAGCGGCGACTGGAGCTTCGTCAAGGACATTACGGTAAGTCAATAGCAGATTCCAAGGATTCCAGGCATTCCAAGATTCCAAATTGAGGCCATCTTTGAATCTTGGAATCCTGGAATTTGGAATGGGTCTTGGAATTGACCCGCTTGACAAATCCTTCTCAGCCGCTAGAATCGTAATTTGCGCAAGCGGGAATAGCTCAGTTGGTAGAGCGCAACCTTGCCAAGGTTGAAGTCGCGAGTTCGAGTCTCGTTTCCCGCTCCAAAGATCCAGAAGCGACGCCGCAGGTAAAACCGAAAGCGTCGCTTCAATTGCTTCACAAGCTCTTTCAAAATCGGGGATGGTTCGCTTTTGACGCGGAACTCAATCCGAAATCCAAAATCGCCAATCCCAAATCGAAATGGCGGCGTAGCCAAGTGGTAAGGCAGAGGTCTGCAAAACCTTTATTCATCGGTTCGATTCCGATCGCCGCCTCCAATCAAATCAA
>JAKQII010000141.1 GCA_029557535.1 Acidobacteriota bacterium | reverse complement strand
AAGGTCGGAACGGAAGGCAGTTGGGAAACGATTCGTCCGACCACTGATTGGCAGAAAATGAAGACCAGTATTTCAAACGATACTTTTCGGGTAGCGACTGATCTTTATTACATCGGCGTCAAGGTTCTGTAAGACCTCATTGATAAAAGAAAAAGCCCGGCGATCCGTTTCCATTGCGGTTCGCCGGGCTTCTAAATTGTGCGTCGGATTACTCCTCGTAGCGTTTGAAAACGAGGCAGGCGTTCGTACCGCCGAATCCGAAGCTGTTCGATAGAACGTATTCAACGTCCGCTTCGCGGATCTTGTTCGGTACGTAATCGAGATCGCAATCCGGATCCGGATTCTCGTAATTGATGGTCGGCGGCAGAATCCCGTTCTCCATCGCGAGGATCGAGATCACGGCCTCAATGCCGCCGGCGGCGCCGAGCGCATGACCCGTCATTGATTTTGTTGAACTAACCGCCAATTTGTAAGCTTGATCGCCAAAGACCTTTTTGATCGCGAGCGTCTCGAACTTGTCGTTGTACGGCGTCGACGTTCCGTGGGCATTGATGTATCCGATTTGCGTCGGATCGATTCCGGCGTCCTTGATCGCCCGCTGCATAACGCGGATCGCGCCTGAACCGCTCTCGTCCGGCATCGTGACATGAAAAGCGTCGCCGCTCATACCGTACCCGACGATCTCGGCGTAGATCTTCGCGCCCCGCGCTTTCGCGTGTTCGAGTTCTTCAAGAATGATGATGCCGGCGCCCTCACCGATCACGAATCCATCGCGTTCGGCGTCGAACGGCCGCGATGCGCGGGTCGGTTCGTCATTGCGCCGCGAAAGGGCGCGCATCGAATCGAAACCGGCGACCGACATCGGCGTGATCGCGCTTTCGGCACCGCCGCAGATCATCGCGTCGGCGTCGCCGCGCTCGATGATCCGGAAGCTGTCGCCGATCGCGTGCGCCCCGGCCGAACAGGCAGTCGCCGTCGCGGAATTCGGACCTTTCGCTCCGTGGCGGATCGAAACGTTGCCGGAAGCGAGGTTGACGATCGCGGAAACGATGAAGAACGGCGAGACGCGTCCCGGGCCGGAGTTCAGCAACTTCTCGTGCTCGCGCTCGATGGCCCAAAAATCGCCGATGCCGGAACTGATGTAAGTCCCGACCATTTCGGCGTTTGTGTCATCGATCACCAGTCCGCTGTTCTTGACCGCTTCGTCGGACGCCGCGATCGCGAAGTGCGTGAACGCACCCATGCGGCGCGCTTCCTTCCTTTCGAGGTAGTCTTCGGCGTTGAAGTCCTTGACCTCGCACGCGAACTTAACATCGAACTTCTCGGTGTCGAACTTCTTGATGTAGTCCGCGCCGCTGCGGCCTTCCATCAAGGCCGACCACGTAGCTTCGACACTGTTACCGCAGGCGGTTACCAATCCGAGCCCCGTGACCACTACACGACGTTTCATAAATTTGTGAATGGTAAATAGTTAATGGTTAATTGCTCGGACCGCGGACGTCCGCGATGAACAATTAACCATCAACAATCGACAAAAGTTAAGCCTGTTTGTGCTGTTCGACGTACGCGTACGCATCACGTACGGCCTGGATCTTCTCGGCATCTTCGTCGGGAATTTCGATATCGAATTCCTCTTCGAAACGCATCACGAGTTCGACGAGATCCAGCGAATCCGCGCCTAAATCTTCGATAAAGCGAGCGTTTTCAGTAACTTCCGCCTCGTCGACGCCAAGCTCGTCGACAATGATCTGTTTAATCTTATCCTGAATTTCTGACATAATTTCTCCTCAAATTAGTATCCAAAAACTGCCGTATGCCGCGCTCCGCGCGACTCAACTCATCAAACTCTCAAAGCTCTTACGCAAGCTGTCTGCGGATTCGACGTTAAGACATATCACATCGCGGTTGATCTGTCTCAACAGCCCGGCCAGGACCTTTCCGGACCCGACCTCGACAAAGGCGGTGACGTCCTCGGCGAGCAGGGTTTCCATCGACGGCGCCCACCGAACCGGCGATGAGACCTGTGTGATCAGCGCGTCGCGGGCCCGTTCGCCGCTCGAATTCGGTTCCGCCGAGACATTTTCGACCAACGGAAATTCGAGATCCGCGAAGCCGACATTTTCAAGGTCAGCGGCAAGTCGATCCTGTGCCGGCTTCATCAGCGCACAATGGAACGGAGCGGAAACATTGAGCCTGATCGCCCGTTTTGCGCCACGTTCCTTCAAGAGTTCGATCGCACGATCCACCGCCGCCGAGTTCCCCGCGATGACGATCTGCGCCGGCGAATTGATGTTGGCCGGCGAGCAAATCTCGCCTTCGGCCGCCTCCGCACAAGCGATCTCGACAGTTTCGAGCGGCAATCCGATGATCGCGGCCATCGCCCCGACGCCGACCGGCACCGCTTCCTGCATGTACGTCCCACGTTTGCGGACCGCCTGCACGGCATCCGAAAAACTCAGGGAACCCGCCGCAACCAAGGCCGAGTATTCACCAAGACTATGCCCCGCAACGAAATCCGGCGACGGAAATCCCTCGCTTTTCATCGCCCGGAATGCCGCGATCGACGTCGTCAGGATCGCCGGTTGCGTGTTTGCGGTCAGCGCCAGGTCCTCTTCGGTGCCGGAAAAGCACATTTCGGAGAGCGAAAATCCCAACGCCTCGTCGGCCTCTTCGAACACCTCTCGCGCGGCGCCGAAATTGTCAAACAGATCCTTTCCCATTCCGACCGACTGCGATCCTTGTCCGGGAAAAAGAAACGCGAGTCCGGCTCCGGAGTCAGGGAATTTCGATTCGTCACCCATCTTGATAAAATCAGTTCGGTTCGAGCTGAGATCGCACGATTCCGGATTGGTGTTCTACGAAATCCACGGTTTCGGACCCGCGGTCACGATTCCCAATCCACAATCCCAGATACATTAATCCCCAATCCAAAATCTAAAATCTAAAATCGAATCACCGTTCCGCCCCAGGTAACGCCGCCGCCAAAGGCGGTAAGCAACACCAGAGACCCTTCTTTGATCCGACCCGACTCGATGCACTCGTCGAGAGCGATCGGGATCGAAGCGGACGAAGTGTTACCGTGAAACGCGATGTTCGAATAGACCTTTTCTTCCGGCACCCCGAGACGCGAAGCGACGGCATCGGTGATCCTCTGGTTCGCCTGGTGCGGAATCACCAGATCGACATCCTCCACCGTGTAGCCGGATTTCTCGAGCATCTCCGCGGAAACGTCCGCCATCGACCGGACCGCGACCTTGAACAGCTCGTTCCCCTTCATCTTGAAGAAGTGCATTCGGTTATCGATGGTCTCATGCGTTGTTCCGAGCTTTGTGCCGCCGCCCGGCGCATAAAGCTGTTCCTCGTAGCGGCCGTCCGATTTGATCTTTGTCGCGAGAATTCCCTTGCCTTCCGGAACGGGACCGAGGACGGCCGCGCCGGCCCCGTCACCAAAAATGACGCAGGTCGAACGATCGGTGTAATCGACGTACTTCGTCAGGACCTCCGCACCAATGACGAGGGCGTACCTGATCTGGCCGGTACGGATCATCGATTCCACCATCGTGATTCCGTAAAGAAAGCCCGAGCAAGCCGCGAACACATCCATGCCCGCGGCGTTAACGGCGCCGAGCTGTGCCTGGATCAGCGCGCCCGTCGACGGCATGATCTGGTCGGGCGTCGTCGTCGCGCAGACGATGATATCGATGTCCTCGGGTTTCAGTCCCGCACGATCGAGCGCAATTCTAGCCGCCGCGGTGCCGAACTGCGAGGTGTACTCGTTTTCGGCCGCCTTGTGACGCTGTTTGATTCCGGTTCGCGTCGTAATCCACTCATCGCTGGTCTCAACGATCTTCTCCAGATCGGCATTCGTCAGAATGCCTTCCGGATAAGCGTGTCCCATCCCGATGATTCCTGCGTTCATTGTCATTTTTGATCTGACATCAGACTTTGAATTGTTGGATTGTCAATCGTCCAATCGCAAATTGCAACTGCAAATCGAAAATCAAAACGAACTACTCGGATTCTTTGACGTCAAGGATCTGACGGCCTTTGTAGGTCCCGGTCTCGGCGTCGATGCGGTGCGGACGCTTCGGCTCACCGGTGTCCTTATCTAGGTAAAACTGGGGAGCCGTCAGCGCGTCATGCGCGCGGCGCTGACGTGTACGCGATTTTGAATGTCTCCGTTTCGGATTTGGCATTTGTTTCCTCTTTGTTGAACGGGACGATTCGTCCCTTTCGTTATCTTAAAATTTCAAACCTTTAAGTCCAGCCCAACGAGGATCGACCTCGTCTTTTGAGCAGTCGCAATCCGCCGAATTCCGGTCGCCTCCGCAAACCGGGCAGATTCCGCGGCAGTCTTCCCGACAAAGCAACTGTTCGGGAAGGCTGAGCAGAATTTGTTCGCGGACGATCTCGGCAAGGTCGAGCGATTCGTTCTCGATCACCGACACATCGAGATCCTCGCCCGAGATCTCCGACTCAGCATCCTCAACGAAGATCTCCGGCGCTACGAATACGTCGCGGAACCGCAGATCGATCTTCCGATCGACGGGCGTCAAACATCGTGTGCAATTACATGAAAGCACACCTTCGATACTGCCTTCGAGGTCCGCCCGCCCATCGGTGAACCGAACCGACCCGCGCACCGCCAGCGGTTTACCGACCCGTGTTGTCGCCTCGTCAAGTTCCGGCGCGGTCTCAAATTCAAACGGAATACTTCCACCAGGTTCGGCGCTCAAATCAATAATCATCGGTCAAGGACTGGAATTTCAATCATCACTGCGCAAAACGCAAAGAATTTATTATAGCTACTCAGTTTATTGTGTCAAACAAATCCGGGCGGAACGGGGTTCGGCTTACGGCCTCGCTCCGCTCCCGACCGCCTCTTCGTACGAGGTAAAGCCCAAGCGTGTAAGAATTGCGTCCAGTCCGCGCACGATCTCACCCGCGAACGAAGGTCCGCCGTAAACAAACCCGGTGTAAGCCTGCACGAGCGACGCCCCGGCGGCGATCTTCTCGAACGCATCCCCGGCGCTGAAGATACCGCCGACGCCGATAATCGGCAAACGGCCCTTCGAATGGCGGTGCGCGAGCCGGACGATCCCGGTGGAACGATCCCGCAACGGCTTTCCGCTGAGGCCTCCTGTTTCAGTGGCGTCGGATCGGAGCCCGCTGCGTTCAACCGTCGTGTTGGTCGCGATGAGTCCCGCGAGATCGAACTCCAGGGCGATCCCGACGATCGCCTCGACGTCGCTTTCGGCAACATCCGGCGCGATCTTCACAAACAGCGGCTTGAGCGCCGATGTTCCGCTGAGTTCGCCATTTACGTTCTGGAGTTCGCGCAACAATTCCCGCAAGCTCTCCGGACGCTGCAACTCGCGCAGGTTGGGCGTGTTCGGACTCGAAACATTGACCGCGACGTAGTCGGCCGCCGAGTACGCCCGTCGGAAGCAGTCCACATAATTCGGGATCGCGTCATCGACCGGAACGTCGCGATTCTTCCCAATATTGATTCCGACGATGCATCGATGCGAAGCCCGCCGCAATCGCGCTACGACTCGCTCGACTCCGTCGTTATTGAATCCGAGCCGGTTTATAAGGGCCCCGTCTTCGACGAGTCTGAAAAGCCGCGGCTTTGGATTCCCCGTTTGCGGCCTGAGCGTCACGGTCCCGACCTCGACAAAACCGAAACCGAGTGCTGCCAGCGCGTTGACGGCGACGCCGTTCTTGTCGAAGCCGGCCGCGATCCCGAGCGGATTCGCGAAGCGAAGTCCGAAGCGTTCGATCGGTCCGAACGAAAACTCGGAACCGTACAAACGCGACGCGACATTGCGAGCGGCGGCGGTGCCCAGCCCGAACCGCAGTGCGTCGATCCCGAATTCATGGGCCGTCTCAGGGTTCAGCGCAAAAAGCGCGGGCCGGACAAGTTTGCGGAAAAGCCAGGACATTTGGTTAGATGGCGCGCCGCCGGTTCCGGCGATCGTCCCGACGCGAGCGCGGCCATGAAGAAGGCAGTTTAGCTTCCGCGCGTCCGACAATCAATCGGCCCGTTCGCAGACACGAAAGGCCGCGTCGCCGCGGCCCTTCAGATCGGGAAGATCAGATGTTCCGGGCGTCATTCGCCGGATCTAGCTGTTTTTTTTTCCGCGGTATCCGAAATGTATGTCAGCCACGGGGCGTTGTTCGGAGCCGGCGTTTCGCCCCGGATCACTTCGAAGAAGCGCTTCTGGAGCGCTTTCGTGATCTCGCCCGCCTTGCCGGTGCCAATCGTGATGCGGTCAACCGTACGGATCGGCGTGATCTCGGCGGCGGTGCCGGTGAAAAACAGCTCGTCGGCAAGATAGAGCGCCGCGCGCTGGATATTCGTCTGCTTGACCGGGATGCCCATCTCCCTGGCGATCTGGATGACCGAATCGCGGGTAATTCCGGGCAGGATCGACGCGCCGAGCGGCGGTGTCAGGAGCACGCCGTTATTGATCAAGAACAGATTCTCGCCCGAACCCTCGGAAACGTAGCCTCGATCGTCCAGCGCGATCCCTTCGCTGAAGCCGCCGAGGATCGCTTCCATCTTGATGAGCTGCGAGTTCATGTAGTTCGCGCCGGCCTTGGCGACCGCGGGCATCGAATTGCTCGTGATACGGGTCCAGCTCGAAACGCAGACATCGACCCCGGCTTCGAGTGCCTCTTCGCCAAGGTACTTGCCCCAGTCCCATGCCGCGATGAAACACTGGATCGGGTTTGGGAACGGATTGACGCCGAACGCCGGCTTTTCTTCGTTCAGACCGCGGAAAACGACCGGCCGCAGATAGCAGGCCTCAAGCCCGCTGTCGCGGACAAGATCGACGGCGGCGTCGCAAAAATCCTGCCTCGTGTACTTGAGGTCCATGCGATAGATCTTGGCCGAATTGACCAAACGCTGCATATGCTCGGTCAGGCGAAAGACCGCCGTTCCGTTGACGGTCTCGTAAGCCCGGATGCCTTCAAATACGCTCGAACCGTAGTGAATGGCATGTGTCATGACATGCACACGCGCATCGTTCCAGTCAATCAGCTTTCCGTCGCGCCAGACCCGCGGCGCAATTCTCAAAGTGCTTACATCCTTCGACGACATAATAAAATTTTAACTCCTTTGGGTATGAAAATGATGAAGCAATAAGTGCGATGGAACGCAAATCGATTCTGGTTTCAGGATAGTCTATGGGCGAACAGATGGCAAGAATAACGGATTTCTGCGGACCGGACGGCGGCCTGACGATGAGGCCCAAAGCGATAAACCCGGGCAACGCATTAGCCGCTGATGAACGCGGATGACGAGCCGGATCATCGCGAATTGCGTTTCTGTCGCAATCGACCGCCTAAGTTCAATCAGGTCTGAACATTCTGCTCACATCCGCGTGATCTGCGCAATCCGCGGCTAAATCGATCAATGGCGTTGAGGAGCCGAAGTGTCTTTTGCGCAATCTCGGATAAACCGACGCCGACCGATCGTTCGATCAAGCGGCGCCGGTCTTTCGTAAGTGTTGAAAACGCTAAAGGATCCAGATCCTCGGAGCGGAATCGTCGAGTCTCGTCTGATAAGTGATCCCGTTGAAGACCACCGTCACGACGATCGGCCTGTCTCCAGCCCCGGCCAATTCGGACGGTAGCTTCACGTCGAACGCGTAGATTCCCGGTTCGACCAGCACCGGATCCGCGATAAACGTGCCGGAGATCGATGTGTCGCCGATCCGAACTGAAATTGCGGTTCCGGGAACGTACGACGGAGAGATGTCATTGACCCCGGTCAAATAGATTCTCAGGACCGTCGGCACTCGCTTGCTGCCGCGAAGCTGGAACGTGGTGATCGTAAACGGTTCGCGCGTGTGAACGCGGTTGACCACATTGAACGCCATCACACGACCCCCGGGTCCGCGAATATTCGGATCCGTAAACAGGTCGGGGCGTGTCGGCACGACCACGATCGTCCCTCTGAAGATCGTGCCGTTGTTGTTGATCACCACCGGATAGGTAATTCCGCCGTCGGCGGGCGTTAGCCCCGGCGGAACGACAAATTCGATCTGCCTGCGGCTGACGTACTTGAGCCCTGCGGCGATACCGTTGACCGACATCGAGACGCCGCCCAACTCGATCGGGAGCGTGAAACGCCGGGTCAAAGAACCCGTTGCCGTCTTCGCGGCGACCGGCTGGCTGATACCTGAATCGTAATCAAGAATTGCGAGCATGCCCGGCGAAACGCCCTGAACCGCCGGCGGATTCTGCGGAGTCGGCGTCGGCGTTGCGGTCGGCGTCGGCGTAGCCGTTGGCGTCGGTGTCGGGGTCGGCGTCGGCGTGGCGGTCGGGGTGGGCGTTGCCGTCGGGCTCGGCGTCGGGGTCGGCGTCGGCGTCGTCACAGGAACCGCCGTAACCGGTTGGCGCGAAGCGCCGGTCGCGAACGACATCGTCGCAACGCCCTCACGAACCGTTGCCGGGAGCAACAAGTAAAAAACCTCGTTCCCGCCGTCGGGATTGCCGCTCCCGTTCTCGACCTGAGAGAAATTGAAGACCGTCCGTTTCGAAGTATTGGTTGTTAACGGCTGCGAGGTTCCGAGGAAAAACGGCGGCGCCGGATTCGTCGTCAGCCTCGTAAAACCCGACGTGCCGGTCGTCGGGTAAATCGAGAAGGTGTAGATCTGAACCGGGCGTCCGTCGATGTTGTTAAGTCCGTCTGCCGCGGTCGCCGGAACGGTACCATCGGCCTTGATGTTCATCCGGGTTTCCATGACGAACGTCGAAGGCGTACCCGAGTTGTCGTAATCGGTGAACGTCGGATGGCGCTGGACATCGCCCCCCGACGCTGCTGAGTCTGCGTCGCTTCGAGCGCAAACCCTTCGAATGTACGGAACCGGATGCGGCGGCGTGGCCACCGGCGGATTGAAATCGTAAAGATAAGTAGCGAATGTCGTGTAATTCGTTCCCGAATTCTCGTTGGCGAGGTCGGCGTATGAATCGAACGCGATAAAACGCCCGTCCCGACTCATTCGTTTTCCCGAGCCGAAGTTGTTGACGACATCGCCCGGATTCGTCCGTGACGTTGTCGTGACCTGGGTCTTCAGTCCGGTTGGAGCGCCGCTCGCATCGATGTCCGCAAAGAAGATCTCTTCGTTGATGTCGGTGTTCGATCCGCCGGTCATGCCGACGATCGGATTGTTGCCGGTGCTCATGAACGCGATGCGCAGACCGTTCCCCGAGATCGCCGGATATGCGTTGTAGATCGGATTGCCGATCGAACCGCGCGGCGTACTCGTGACCTGCGTCACGGTCGCCAGATTTCGGACATACGCGAATATCTCGTCATTGTTCGCCGGCGAGGCGTTTCCGCCCGTTACCAGGTCGCGGCTCGAAGTGAAGGCCAGGAAGTTGCCGTCGTCGTTGATCGCGATGTCTCTATTATCATCAGCGATGAACGACTGCGTGGTAGTGTTTCCGGGAGAAGGAAGCCGGCTCGCCGTCGAGTTCGTCACTCGGGTAAAAGTGCCGCCGGTCAATTCAGTCAACGGAATGTCATCTCCTGACGAAAGATCTGCAGCCGGGGCCAGCGGAATCTGATAAAGCCAGATCTCCGTGTTCCCATCCGCCGTCAGCGGATTGTTCCCGTTCGAATCGGTAAAAGAATTCCCGTCGAAGGATCCGGGGTTCGTCGCGTCGGGAGTCGTCGGGGTCGATGTCGTGGCATTTGAGCTGAACGCGATCCAACGACCGTCGGCACTGATCACCGGATGGGTGTTGACGATGTCGACCTTGATGTTGTCGTACGTCGGATCGAGCGTCGCATCGATCAACAGGCTCTTCGTGTCAGTGATCTGAAATATCCGCCGCTGGGCATAATCGAAAAGGAATATCTCGCGATTTCCGTCCGTGTTTCGCGGATTCTCGGTGGCCAAATTGCCGCCCGACTCAAAAACGACGTAGCGGCCGTCGGCGCTGACGCCGCCGGCGAATGATTCGCTGGTTGAATTCGTGACTTGTCCGAGAAACGAGTCGACCTGCGCGGCCGCCGGAATCACGAGCGTTGAAATGAATAAAATAATTCCCAGAATGTGAAACTTCACAAGGTCCTCCGAAAACTGATTATGACGAGGGCAAGATTCGACCTGAGACTGCGCACCCGTTCCAATCGCAAAACATTGCATTTTAAAGGCAAAGTATTGCTTCTGCAAGCAACTACCGGTTTAAACTTCAGGCCGTGTTTGAAAATCAATGCCTTTGATGCCATAAATGTCGTAACGGGTTGACTTCCGCGGAACACGAAATCATTCGACACACTTCTGAAAGCCTTGAACCCTGACCGAACAACCGAGATCATGATCGTTGCCGGCGAACCGTCCGGCGATGCCCATGCCGCAAGACTGGTCCGTGAACTCCGCCACGAACTCCCGGGGAACGTTCGCTTTTTCGGTGCGGTCAGCCACGGACTACGGGAACAAGGTGTCGAAGAGATTGTGAACGCCGACGATCTCGCGGTCGTCGGCGTTCTTGAGATCGCCATGGTTTTGCCGGTGTTCTGGCGCGCGTACCGAAGACTCCGTGCCGCCGCGTTGAAGCGCCGTCCTGATGCGGTCGTACTTGTCGATTTTCCCGACTTCAATCTGAAGCTCGCCCGTGCGCTTGGCCGGCGCGGAATCAGGATCATTTATTACATCTCGCCGCAGATCTGGGCCTGGCGAAAATACAGGATCTCGACGATCCGAAAATATGTCGACCTCTTACTGACGATTCTCCCGTTCGAAAAGGAATGGTATTCGCGGCACGGTTTCGAAAGCGTCGAGTACGTGGGCAACCCGACCGTCAACGAGGTCCACGCGGGATCGGGTCGCGGGGATTTTTTCGAGCGTCACGCTCTCGACCCAGAACGTCCGTTGGTCGCGCTTTTGCCCGGTAGCCGCCACAAAGAGATCTTCCGGATACTGCCCGAGATGCTTCGCAGCGCCGCGTTGATGCGCGAATGCCGGCCCGAACTTCAATTCGTGATCGCTTTGGCGCCGACCAGGCGCGATGACGAGATCGACGCGGCATTCCGGACCGCCGGCATCAATCGGGACGAATTGCCGGTGACGATCGTTCGGGGCGAGACCTACGACGCAATCGGCGCGTCGGACGCGGCGGCGGTCACAAGCGGCACGGCGACCCTTGAGACCGGCATTCTCGGGACACCGATGGCGATCGTGTACAAAGGGTCGGCGTTGAACTACGTCCTATTGCGGCCGCTGATCGACGTTCCGCATTTCGGGCTGATCAATCTTATCGCCGGCGAACGGCTCGCCGCCGAACTCATCCAGTACGATTTCACGCCGAAGACGCTCCGGGACGAGATCCTTCGGCTGCTCGAACCGGGGACGAATGCTGGAGTGCGTGCCCGACTGGCAGAAGCGAAGGCGACACTCGGACACGGCGGTGCGTCCAAACGGGCCGCTGAAGCGATCGTCAAATTGCTCGCGAAAGAGCCAACTTGAATAAGGAATCTGAGCGGTGATACGATTCGTTCAAACCTATGGCAGATCAATACGGTTTGATTGAAAAATCGAAGATCATGGATTCGACGCGGATGAAGCGCGCACTTTCGCGTCTCGCATCCGAGATCGTCGAGGACAACCACGGAGTCGAAGGACTTTATATTGTCGGGATCAGGAGACGCGGCGTTCCGCTGGCAGAATCGATCGCCGCGAAAATAACGGAGCTCGAAGGTGAGGCGCCCTTGTTCGGGATCATCGACATCACGCTCTACCGCGACGACCTTTCGACCGTCGGCGCAAACCCGATCGTCAACCGTACCGAACTCGATCACGACATCGAGGGCAAGAACGTGGTTCTCGTCGACGACGTGCTCTACACCGGACGGACGATCCGGGCGGCGCTCGACCAGTTGATGGACTTTGGCCGGCCGAACCGGGTTCAGCTGGCGGTCCTGATCGATCGCGGAAAGGAGCACCGCGAGCTGCCGATCCAAGCCGACTATATCGGCAAGACCGTGCCGACGAAACGCACCGAGATCATCAAGGTGATGCTCAAGGAGTTCGATGACGAAGAATCGGTTTGGATCTACGAAAAGCCGTCCAGTTAATTGATGAAGCAAGGTTTCGGCCTTGCTTTTTTTTGAATTTGGGAGTTTTGGACCGCGCACGTCCGAAATCACAAATCGGGAATATGGAGAAGCCATTCAGCCGCCGTGACTTTCTTGGGATCCGCGATCTTTCCGCGGAAGAGATCATCGGCGTCCTGAACACCGCCGAGAACTTTCGGGAAATCAACTCACGCGAGATCAAGAAGGTGCCGACGCTTCGCGGGAAGACCGTCATCAACCTTTTTTTCGAGAATTCCACGCGCACGCGGACGTCTTTCGAACTTGCCGCCAAGCGTCTATCGGCCGACGCGGTCAACATCTCGGTCTCGTCGTCATCGGTCACGAAAGGCGAAACGCTCGTCGATACAGCGCTGAACCTCGACGCGATGCAACCGGACTGCATCGTCGTCCGGCATTCGAGCGCCGGTGTCCCGCATCAACTCGCAAAGGTCTCGAAAGCGGCGATCGTCAATGCCGGCGACGGCGCGAACGAGCACCCGACACAGGCGCTGCTCGACGCGATGACGATCCGCGAACACAAGGGAAAGATCGAAGGCCTCGAGGTCGCGATCCTCGGCGACATCCTGCACAGCCGGGTCGCCCGCTCGAACATCCACTTGCTGACAAAACTCGGGGCGACGGTCCGGATCGCGGGCCCGAAAACCCTCGTTCCGGAAAACTTCAGACATTTCGTCGGAAGTGGACTGGCCGTTTGCCCGCATGTTTCGGACGCGATCGAGGGCGCCGATGTCGTGATGATCCTGCGCATCCAGAAAGAACGGATGGATTCGGCGTATTTCCCGACGCTGCGCGAGTATTCGATCCATTACGGGCTGACGAACGAGCGGCTCGATCTGGCGAAACAGGACGCGATCGTGCTCCACCCGGGACCGATGAACCGCGGGATCGAGATCGCGTCGGAGGTCGCCGACAGCTCCCGGTCGCTGATCCTCGATCAGGTTAAATACGGCGTGGCCGTCCGGATGGCGGTGCTTTATCTCGCGACCGGAGGGGGATAGCATTTGGGATTTGGGATTGCGGATTTGGGATTGCGGATCTGGGATTGCGGATTGCGGACTTTGAATCTTCGCTCGCCCTTTTGAATTTTGAATTTTGATTCTTGAATTTTGAATGAAACTCCTTATCAAGAACGGACATTTGATCGACCCCGCCGAGGGACAGAACAGCGGGATGGACGTCCTCATCGACGATGGCAAGGTCGCGGCGTGGATCGGGCGGAACGAAACCGCTCCGGCGGACGCCGTGGTCTTCGACGCTTCCGGCTGCGTCGTCGCGCCCGGATTCATCGACCTTCATGTTCATCTGCGCGAACCGGGACAGGAGCATAAGGAAACCATCGCTTCGGGCTGCGCGGCCGCGGTCGCCGGCGGTTTCACGAGCGTCTGCCCGATGCCCAATACGAACCCGATCAACGACAACGCCGCGATTACGCGGTATATGATCGAGCAGGCCGAACACGCCGGACTCGCGAACGTCTTCCCGATCGGAGCGATCACCAAGGAATCGGACGGAACCGAACTCGCCGAGATGGGCGAAATGCAGGCCGCCGGCGCGGTCGCGGTATCCGATGACGGACGTCCGGTCCCGAACGCAGGAATCATGCGCCGCGCAATGGAATACGCAAAGGATTTCGACCTTCCCGTGGTCGATCACTGCGAGGACAAATCGCTGTCGTCGGGCGGAGTGATGCACGAAGGCCGCGTCTCGCTGTTGCTTGGACTCAAAGGCATGCCGGCGCTCGCCGAGGACCTCGATGTCGTCCGCGACCTCTATCTGGCGAAGGAAACTGGCGGGCATATCCATATCGCGCATATCTCGACCAAAGGCGCGGTCGAAGCCGTTCGCCGCGCGAAAGCGGACGGTATCAGGGT
The DNA here is from genome assembly GCA_029557535.1 of Acidobacteriota bacterium. GTDB lineage: Bacteria > Acidobacteriota > Blastocatellia > Pyrinomonadales > Pyrinomonadaceae > JAFDVJ01. The sequence goes on along the minus strand of JAKQII010000141.1, from coordinate 6,378 downwards.
TACATGCGAGGTCGCGCCGCATCATTTCACGCTCACGGACAAGGCGGTCGAAGGTTATGATACGAATACGAAAATGGCGCCGCCGCTGCGGAGCGAGGATCATCGGGAGGCGCTCTTGGGAGCGATCGCCGACGGCACGATCGACGCCATCGCGACCGATCACGCGCCGCACCACGCGGACGAAAAAGCGCTCGAATACGACCGCGCGCCGTTCGGCATAACCGGACTCGAAACCGGAGTCGGGCTCTCGTTCATCGAACTCGTCCACACGGGATTGATCGATCTGGTCCGCCTCATCGAACTGTTCTCGACGAATCCGGCGAAGATCTTTCGGCTCGCGGGTCGCGGAACGCTTCGTCCCGGATCGTCAGCCGACGTGACGATCCTCGATCCGACGCTTGACTGGACGTACTTCAATGCGGATTCACGATCAAAATCCAAGAATTCGCCCTATGACGGGAGAAAGTTCCATGGGGCGGCGGTCGCGACGATCGTCGGCGGAAGGATCGTTTATCAGCGGTAATCCGGGGTTGCGGCGCACAAGGTTCGAGCTTAGAATTTTCTTAACGGAGAAGATATCAGAATGGAGGAAGACTGATATGGAAAGGTCCCGCTTGCCAGTTATTTTCTTGATGCTGATCGTCGCCTTTGCGGCCGCAGCGCAGGAAAAGGAAGACAACTACATTGGTTTCAAGGGCGGAATCAGCATTCCGCAATTGAGCAGCAGCGACACCAACGAGCTCAGCCGCGATTACAAATCCCGCGTCGCGCCGAACTTCGGAGCGTTCTTCGACATCGGCGTCGCCCGACGCACATCGGTCCAGTTTGAGGTCAACTATGCAGGCCAGGGCGGAAAACGCGACGGGATTCAGCCCGTAACCCAACCGATCCCGGGTCTGCCGGCGTTGCCCACCGGTAACTATTATTACGCGAATTTCAAGAACACCGCGAAGCTGACATATCTTGAGATTCCGGCGTTGGTGAAATACCGATTCGGGAAAAAAGAGAAGCCGCGAATTTACGTAAACGGCGGAATTTACTACGGTTATCTGCTCAAGGCCGACACCGTTTCAGAGGGCTCGAGCACGCTCTATCTCGATCGCGACGGCCGTGTGCCGGTGGTGCTCCCGCCGAACGGCGATCCATTCCCGGCGATCCCGTTCGACGCCACGACCGACATCAAAGACGAATTGAACAAAAACAATTTCGGGTTGACGGGCGGCGGCGGAATTGAGATCCCGCACAAGCGCAATTATTTCGTGATCGACGCCCGGATCGCCTACGGACTGGTCTCGATCCAGAAAGACACTGCGTTGAACGGCAACAGCAAGACCGGAAACTTGGTGATCTCATTCGGTTACGCCTTTGGGCTCAAGAAATAGACATATGACGAATATGAAATCGATCGCAATCGCATCCGCGCTTCTCGCGTCCTTTATTCTCGGAGGCTGCGCCAAAACTACAAACGCTCCGGCCAACAACGCGGCGCCGGCGACGAATACGACCGCCAACGGCGCGGAACCAGCGAAGGCGAGCGATTCGACGACGCCGACGCCTGCGAACAATTCGGTCGGCGACAATTCGGACTCGGAGAAAACGATATACACCGACATCACGACGAACAAGTGCAAGACCACCGACTCGAACGAGGAGGAACAATGGATCGTCCAGCTATGCGACGGTGTCGGCGGATACAAGCTCGAGGTCACCGAGGCCGACATCAGACAGACGGTCAACGTCGTCGCGCCGAACGGGAAGAAGTCCGAACTGAACTTTCAGGCGAACGTCGCGGTCGGCTTCTCGGCGCTCGGTGATAAGGCGGAATGGCGGGTCGAAAAGAAGAACGGAAAGCCCGTCCCGTACGCGATGATCGTCCGGCTCAATGCCAGCGATCCGGAAAAGGCCGACAAGAACACATCGTACCTTGTCGTTTCGAAGATCGGACCTGATAAGTCGTGTATCACCGATGTCGTCAAACCGATGGCGAAACAGAACGAGGAAGCACGAAGGCTCGCCGACGCGGCGCCCTCGAAACCCTGCAGGACCTCAAATGAGTAGGATTTATCGGCTTGCTCTTCGTAACTAATCAAACGCCGCGCACTGATTCGGAGTTCGCGGCGATATTATCTTTACGGAGGCAATCAATGAAAAACGCTGCGATCATCTTTGTCATGCTGCTTGTCGCCGTCCTCGGATGCCGGGTCGGCGGAAACCGTTCATCGACCGAGAAACCGAACGCGTCGGGCGGGGCTCCGGCGTCAGACTCGTCACCGAATTCCGAACCAACTTCTACGGCAACTCCGGAATCGGCGATCGCCGAGAACACTCCGGCGGTCCTCAAGATGCGCGATTTCTCGTCGACGTCGATTCAGCCCGGAATGCCCTACGACGGCAGGATCTCGAAGGGCGCGAGTTGGATCGACGCCAACGGCGAGAACGTGCTTATCGTTTCCGAACGCAGAACCCGCCGCAGCGAAGACATCACATATCACGAGATCTTCGGCTACCTTTACGTGACCGACGGCGGCGACACGCGCCTTCTGTGGAAGATCCAGGATAGTTCCGAGAACTACTGCGACGAAGGCAAAGGCATAACCTCGCCGATCGAGGTTCAAGACATCGACGGTGACGGCGTCGCCGAAAACATGTTCGTTTACAACGTCGCCGGCGCCTGCGACGTCTCGCCGATCGCGTACAAGCTAATGATGCATTCCGGCGAGACGAAGCTCGCGATCCGCGGGACAAACTCTGTTGATATTCCTGATTATCGTGAGAAGGGCGTAAAAAACTTCGACGGTTTCGAGAATTTTCCCGCCGAATTCAAGAAAGCGGCGTCTGGCTTTTGGGATAGGCACGTCGCGCCGCTGAGGGCAAACTAACAGTCGTCCAAACACAGATCCAAACTATTCCGACTTGTGTCGGTTCGAGCATGAGGGCTTTGAAGTGCCGATAATTTTTGACTTTTGTCACGATTATCGGCATTTTAGTGCCAACATGACACGAATTCTTTGCTTGCTCGTTTGCATTTCGCTTTCGACGACCGTTTTCCTGCCGGTCACGTCGGCTGCCGATGAATACGATATCGCGATCATCAACGGACGGATCGTGGATGGGACCGGAAATCCCTGGTTCAGAGGCTCGGTCGCCATCCGCGGCGGAAAGATCGTCAAGGTCGGGCGTTTCGATGCGTCCCGCGCCAAAAAGACCATCGACGCGGGCGGAAAGATCGTTGCGCCGGGATTCATCGACGTTCATACCCATACCGAAGATGTCTACTCGAACCCCGCGGCCGAGAACTTTGTCCGGATGGGCGTGACGACGCTCGTCACCGGCAACTGCGGCGGTTCCGCGACCGACATCGGTGAGTTCCTCGGGAGGATCAAGGCAAAGCCTCTCGCCGTCAACATCTCGACGCTGATAGCCCACGGTTCGGTCCGCGCCAAGGTGATGGGTCTGGCTGACCGGCAGCCGTCGCCGGAAGAGCAGATCGCGATGAATGAGATGGTTGAGAAAGGAATGCGGGACGGCGCGGTCGGTCTTTCGACCGGATTGATCTACATTCCCGGGACTTTCGCAAGAACCGAAGAAGTCGTCGGACTGGCCAAATCGGCGGCCAAGTTCGGCGGCGTTTACGCCTCGCACATCCGCGACGAGGGTACAAAGGTCGTTGATGCGATAAATGAGGCGATCAACATCGGCGAGCAGGCCAATATGCCGGTTGAGATCTCGCACTTCAAGATCTCGAGCAAGGCACTCTGGGGCCAAAGCACGACGACGATCGGCCTCGTTGAAGCGGCCCGCAAGCGCGGACTGAATGTAACTGTCGATCAGTATGCCTACGCGGCGTCATCGACCTCTCTCGACGCGCGTATTCCGAGTTGGGCGATTGCCGGCGGTCGCGACGAGGGCCGGAAGCGGATCGCGGATCCTGAAACCCGCAAGAAGGTCGTCCGGCAAATGAAGGACGAGCTCAAAAAAAGGAAGTTCAAGGACTACAGCTTCGCGTTTGTCGCAAGCTACCGTCCGAATCCGGAGTTCAACGGCAAGAACATCGCCGAGATCACGCAGATGCTGCGGGGGAAAAAGAAGATCGAAGCCCAGATCGACCAAATACTCGAGATGTACGACAAGGGAGGCGCGTCGATGGTCTATCATGTCATGAGCGAGGACGACGTCCAAAACATCATGCGCCAGCCGTTCACGATGATCGCCTCCGACAGCGGCGTTCGGCAGTTCGGCTCGGGCGTCCCTCATCCACGCGGTTATGGCAACAATGCACGCGTGCTCGGCCGCTACGTCCGCGAGTTGAAGATCATTGCCCTTGAAGACGCGATCCGAAAAATGACATCTCTTCCCGCTCAGACCTTCAACCTGCGCGATCGCGGCTTGATCCGGGAGGGTTTCGCGGCAGATGTCGTCATCTTTGACGACTCGACTGTCGCCGACAAAGCCACGTTCGAAAATCCGCATCAGTACGCCGACGGGTTCGGATCTGTGATTGTCAACGGTGAGTTGGTTTTTGACGGAACGAAGATGACGGGCGCAATGACCGGAATGGCGCTCCGCGGACCGGGTTTTGTCGGGTTGAGCCCTGAATAAGCGCCAGAGATGTTTTTGCCCGCGAATTGCGCGATATCTCCCCGGATGGATTTGAAAGGACGCCGCGGCTTTGCGGCTTGGCGGGAAAACCCGTTCTCCGGATCAGACATGGAGGTTATATGAAATTCAAGTTCGGACTTCTCTTGTTGATCGCGTTGGTCGCGATCGGATTCGCTTCGAGAAAGGACTTTCCGAATGGCGAATGGATCGATCTTTCGTACGATTTTTCGGCTGAAACGATCTATTGGACGACCGATGACGGATTCAGGAAGGAAACCGTCGCCGAGGGCAAAACGCCGCAAGGATATTACTACTCGTCGTACAAGATCAGTACGCCGGAACACGGCGGAACGCATCTCGATGCTCCGATCCACTTCGCCGAAAACGGTCGGCCCGCCGACAGGGTGCCGCTGACTGATCTGATCGGGCCGGCCGTGAAGATCGATATTTCTGTGAAAGCGTCCGCAGACCGCGATTACGCGATGACCGTCAACGACGTCGCCGCTTGGGAGAAAAAGAACGGGCGGATTCCCGACGGTGCGATCGTGCTGATCCAAACCGGGTACGGCAAGTTTTGGCCTGACAGAACGAAATACATGGGACTTGAGGGCGAAGTGAAGCATTTCCCGTCACTCGGACCCGACGCCGCGAGGTGGCTCGTCGCGAACCGAAAGATCAGGGCCGCCGGGATCGACACCGCAAGCATCGACGTCGGCGTCTCGACGACCTTCGAGACCCACGTCGCGCTGATGACCAAGAACGTCCCCGCGTTCGAGAACGTCGCGAACATGGACAAATTGCCGGAGAAGGGATTTCAGATCGTGGCGTTGCCGATGAAGATCAAGGACGGAAGCGGCGGACCGCTGCGGATCGTCGCGTTCTTGCCAGACTAATTTTTTCACCGATGAGACGCGGCGACGCCGATTTTGTTTTGCTTACGTGGATCGAATGATTATTTTAGATTCTTGCTCGGCAAATCCGTGTCTTGGCGGATGATGCCGTCTCAATCCCACTAGATCCGTCTGAGCATCGCTTCGGCGTCGCGTTTCGTTATCCCGTCCTCGCGTTCATGATTCTTCGAAAGCGGCGCGTTGATGATCCATTCGAGGTGTTCGCGTCCCCGGTCGCGGTCGCCGAGTGAGATCAGCAGGTCCGCCATGAACAGGTGATTAAGATAAAATTTCGGACCGAGCTCAAGAGCCTTCTTCAGGCAGTCCTTCGCCTTTTTCGTGTTCCCGATCGAGAACGGGAACCCGGGCGCTTTGTGATACAGCCGGCCCAGAACCCGCCAAGGTCCGCCGTAGAAATAGCTCTCCTCCTGCTCGAGCGCGCGCTCGGCGCAGGCCTTCATCGGATTGACCAACGCGAGGCTTTTCATAATTCCCTTTTCCTGCCCGAACGATCCGTAATTGACCGCGAGCCAGAAGTTGGCTTCGAGCGAAGCCCCGTCGACCGCGACGCCTTTCTCGCCGTAACGAACGCCCTCCTCGTAATTCGGAAGCTTGTCCTCGGCTTCCGAGGTCTCGCCAAACCAGTAATAGATCTCTGCCAAGAGACCGTATGCCCATGCACAATCCGGGGTATGTTCGATCTTCGAGCTCAAGAGATCGAATGCATCGTCGAGGTATTCGTCGTTCAGTTCGCGTTCGTCGATAAGTTTTCTGACTTTCTTGTAAACGGGATCGGATTTCATATTGTTCGCGCTCCGGTCGGTCTTTTCTGCGATTTTAGACGCAGACGTTCGAAAACTCCATTTCGGCCGGCACCGGCGAAGCAAAT
>JAKQII010000130.1 GCA_029557535.1 Acidobacteriota bacterium | reverse complement strand
AAACATCGACACCGATGCCAACCACGGTTGTCGTGCGACCGAATTCATATCAAACAGGTCGTGGTAACGTCCTAGTTTATGCAAATGGTGCAACATCGGTCAATGTTGACCTTTCCCAACTAGGCCTCGTGAACGGACAGGGATACGAGATTAGGAATGCTTTCGATTATTTTGGTCCTGTTGTCGCGACCGGAACGTACAACTCCGGTTCGCCTACGGTCAGCGTCCCGCTGAACGGCGCGGCGCTCAACGTCGCGGCCCCGGTCGGGCTCGGCTACACGCCCCCGACCACCTGCCCCGATTTCTGCGCGATGATCCTTGTTCCCGGCGCGGAGGGCGGAGGCGGCACCAGCAACTCAACTACAGGCACAGTGAAGCTCTCAGGAACCGTGAGGATGAACTGATGAAAATCTATACCGACGAACAACTTTTGACGCAGGCCAAGTCCCTCGACTCGTTCAAGGGCTGGCCGACAAAACCGTTCGGGATCGGCGTGCGTTCCGCCGCGGATCTTCCCGACCGGTTCGACGACAAGCTCTATCTCTTTGACGGAACGGCCGGCGGCGCGGATCCGAAGTTCCTTCAGGTCTATCGGGATTTCACGACCAATGCCGGACTCTCCGGCCTGAGGTATCCGCAGAACCCGAAAGGGACCGCGGTTCTCAAAGCGAATGAATGGTACTACGAGTGCTGGCAGCACGGGATGCACCGCGGCAAGGTCCGCGCGTGGGTCCAGTGCGAACCGCTCCCCGTCTGGCGCGACAGCGACCGTGATTCCAAGAACACGGAAAAGGGGATGCTCGACAAGGGGTTGTTCGGGATCAATATCCACCCAAGCAACTACAACTCGGCCGCAACCACGATCCGTCAGTTCATCGGCGGATGGTCGCTCGGTTGCCAAGTGTTCGGCAACCGGCAGGGATTCAACGATTTTATGCAGCGCACCGCGGACAACAAGCGTTTGACTTATGTCCTGCTGCGCGAATTTTAGACGTGAGGCCGGCGCAAAGCCGGCCGGTTAGTCTCGATCGACGGCGCGTCGGGAAGCGCGCAAGTCAGGTGTAGCTACACCGAACGCATCTGCGTTTTTCTTCCCGCCTGATTCGCGGTTCTCCCGCGCCGGCGGTCGGGGGTCGGATGACTAAGTTTGAAAAACAATGGCTGCTGTTCCTCATCACGGTCGTGGCGCTCATCGGTGCTCTGACAGTGCTGTTCGTGATGATTTACGCAGCCGCCCGGAGGATAAATGACACGTTCTACCCTAATCACGTTTCTGCTCGCTGTTTTCACGTGCGCAGTCGGTGCGCTTGTTCCGCTCTGGTTCCGCGCGGTCACGACGGCCGGAGATCACTTTTCGTTCCGCATCTTTCTCGCGGAGAACCAAGGCCGCCTGCTCCTGATCGGGATCGGCGTTCTGCTTATTCAACTGTTGATGCTTGCTGATCCCGCCGGCCTCTCGTCCCTGCTCTCGCAGGCGGGACTGCCGGTCGAGATCACAAGCAATGCCGTCATCGGCGCCGCGATCACGGCGCTTGTGCTGGCAAAAGGGAAATCTGAATGAAACGGACAATTGCTTATCTGTTGATACTGACCATCGCGGTCATCGGCACGGCCTGCCCGTCGAAGACGATCGAGACCGCCGAGAAGAAGTCGGCGCAGCTTGCCGGTTACGCCAATCAGGGCGTCGAGATAACGCGGGCGATGTTCCGCGAGCAACTCCTGACGCTCGAGCAAAAGGATAAGGTCGCGACCGGCTTTATCGCGCTTGCGCAGGCCGGGCAGACGTTCGACGAAACGGTAAAGGGGCTCAAGGCCGCTTACGGCCCGGACGTGCCGCGTCCGGAGATCGACAAACTCTTCGAGGTATTCAGTTCCCTCGTTGTCGGCAAGTTCCTTGACGTGCTGCGCACCCTGAAAGTACTTCCGGCCGATTCACGGATCGGTGAGGTTATTGACCTGCTCCGGCTCGCTGTTCTGACCATCGCCAAGGCGTTCGGACGGGGCACGGCGGTACGGACGCAATTGGAGGCCGTATGACGCCTGAACAATCCGCATCGGAGACCATCTCGAAGATTCTCCGAATCCTGATCGACACGCTTGGGGACGTGACGCTTTCCGAGGCAAAGACGTGGGTCGATGTCGAGGAGAACGCCAAGAACCTTCTGCTCGAAGGCCACGAGGAAAAGACCGATGAACAGTAGGACAATCCAGGTCGCGCTTCTTGTTTGCGTCGTGGCGCTATGCTCGCTCGCTTTCAAGTGCGGAGGCGGCGAGCCGTCCTCGATCGCGGAATGGAAAAAGATGCCGGTCGGCGGTTACGCGATCGTCGGCGATGTCGAGCAAACGTCTCCGGCCGGGATCCGGTGGCACGGCCGCCGGGCACTCTCCCCGGCGCAGATGCAGGCAATGGATGAGGGGTTTCTGGCAAGGGTCGCGGTCGCCCGAAAGGACGGCCACACGCTCGCGCTCGAGCCCGAGTTCTATACCGTGTTCCAGCCGTGGACCGACTGCGTTCAGTCACCCGTCCAGCGGGTCTATTCGTTCAAGGTCCGGGGCTCGGCCGAGTATGACGGATCCGAGTACGATCAGCTGAACACGAAAGGGAAACTGCCGTCTCCGGTTGTCCGCAACGGCATCACCTATCTCTATCAGACGGATGATGTCGCGGTGATCCTCGCGGCCGAAATGGTGATCGATCTCGGGACGAACGGAAGCACCGGCAAGATGTTCGCCTGCCCGGAGATACTTGGTGAAGCAGTACCGAACGGGTTCGACCATATTGTACTGGCGATGAATCCGAACACGTATCCGGACGGCTACGAGTGGTTCTGGCGGACGATCATTCACGGTCCGACCCATCCGCTTTTACCGCGGCCGCCGGAAACGTCTTCGGCGGTTGCGCCAAAAAGCACACGCGTGCCGGCAGTAACGGCCGTGCAGGGGCTTGCAACCGCTGACGGTACCTTTGTTCAGGCGGACGGCATTATCGTCCGGCCGGTCAGATAAATAATGCCCTACAGGATGAAACTGCTGATGTCACTCCCAACTACGTTCATGACGGCGGGCGGTTATCTGTTTGCCGTGATCGCGGCCTTCGAGGACCCGCGCGCGATCATTATCATCAGCGTTGCCGGCGCAGCGGCCGGTGGCGTGCGTTACGCCTTGAAATACGTCGAGCAGCGCGACCGGTCGCGCATCCGCTTCGACTGGATCACTTTTTTCCTGAACATCGGGATCTCCATGTTCGTCGGCTGGATGACGGCACTCACGCTGGCGCATTTCAGGATCGTGGAAGACGATGCCTGGAAGTTCGCGCTGGCGTCGGGTTTTTCCGGGGTGTTCTCGACCGAGATCACGCGCAGCGTTCCGCTCGTTCTCAACCGGCTCGGCGGCAAATCACTGGGCATTGAACTGAGCAAAGAGGAAATGGATTACGTCCTGAGGCGCCGTGAGGAGAAACGCCGAACGCGGGCCAAACGTGCCGCTTCGGACGATACCTGACGGATTACGGAAGTTCGTCGTCGGAGACGGGCTGTCGGTGAAAAGCCGGCACGGGGTTGTGTGACGGTTCCCCCGTAAGAGCGCGCGGCCGCCAGCCGCGGCGCCCCATTGTAACGGCAGCGGTCATCTTTGCCGGTGATGATGCCCACGCCGCCTCCGACGACGGATCGCACGAGTTACCGCGCACCGTTCTTTTGGCTTCTTTTGAGTTTCGTGAGACGCAAACGGAGTTTGTTCGGTGGCAAAACGCGGCGTCCGAAGAGGCATTGCGCCCAGATCGCGCGGGTTTCGGACGCCGCACCTTTTTGCGTTAAGGTGAAACATCAGACGGGCGATACTACGGCTGTCGGGTGAAAATAAGGTGAAAGCTTTACATCGACTTTCACCTAAACATCACGCAAAGTGCTGAAAAGATTGGTACACCCTGCAGGACTCAAACCTGCGACCTTCTGATCCGAAGTCAGACGCTCTATTCAACTGAGCTAAGGGTGCTCGGAACTATTTTAGCGGCCACCGTCCGATAGGACAATTCGCGAATCAAGATTCAAAATTCAAGATTCAAAATTCAAGAGCCAAGAAACATCTAGACCTTTTGATTCTTGAATTTTTGAATAGTGAATCTTGATTCTTGAATTACTTCTTCTGAAATTCCTTCCGGATCAGCTTCACCATCGATTTGATCTCGTCGTCAGTCAGTTTGCCCTTGAAGGAGGGCATCCCCTCTTCCTTCTCGCCGTTGGTGATCGTATCGACAAAGCTGTCGTCGGACGCTTCTTTAAGTTTTGCCGCAGTGAAATCGGGCGCCTTGATCTTCTCGCCGTCGAGGTCGGTCTCGCCGCCGGTGCCGTTCTCTTTGTGGCATTTGACGCATTTTTCGGAATAGATCTTTTTCGCCGCCGCGAGTTCGTCCGGAGTAGCGGACGCCGCCGGCGTCGCGTTCGCCGGGGCCGTGTTCTTCGGTGCGTTCGAAGTGGTCTGATTGTTCGATCCGCCGCCGCATGCGATCGCGAAGATTGCGGCCGCCAAGGCAATGATAGTCAGTTTGATTAGTCTCATCGGGTTCTCCAAGATAAATTTTCTGAAGAGTTTAGCCCAGCTTCCCCGGATCGCAAAATACAGTTTTGTTTGTTTTTGAATTCCGAAAGCGATACGATACGCTTTCGGCCGGAACAGCATGGCAAATACGTCTGAGATTATCGGCATCAGTCCGAAATTTGCGATCCCGCGCGGCGAGATCTTGATCGATTGCGAGAATTTCCCGGCGTCCGCGACCGGCGACCAGGCGGTTCATTTCGACGACGTCGAGGGCCGGATTCTGGCGGCATCGTCGCGGCGGGTGATCGCTTCGGTTCCGGAGGGCCTCAATTCGACAAACGTTTCCGTCAGCCTCTCATCGTACGGGGGACGCACAAACGGCGTCGAGTTGATCGTGGGAAGGAAACTCGCGGATGAAATGCATATCGTCGCCAATCCGGCGATCGATCCGAAGGATGATTCGCTCATCGTCACCCGATCCGGATCGCGCGGACAAAAGCTGTCGACGACGCTGTTCCGCATCGATACGGACGGGTTCGTATCGGACATCATGGCGGACGTCATGAATCCGACCGGAATCGCTTTTGACGCCCGCGGCCGTTTTTTCGTGACAAACCGCGCCGCCGGGGAAGTCTGTCAGGTAGTTAGGGACGAGGACGTGATGACATTCGCGAGCGGTTTGGGGACCGCTACCGGGATCGCCTTTGATCGCAACGGCACGATGTTCGTGGGCGATCGGGCCGGGACGATCCATCGGATTTCCGATCAGGGCAATCCCGAACCTTTCGCCACGGTCGAACCGTCGGTCGCGGCTTATCATTTGGCGTTCGGGAATGATGACAGACTATACGTAACCGCACCCGGACTCTCCAGTTTCGACTCGGTGTACGCAATCGGTCCCGATGGGTTCGATACAAAATTCTTCAAGGGGCTCGGACGTCCGCAGGGACTGGCGTTCGATGCCGGAGGGAATCTTTTCGTCGCGGCGTGCTATCAGGGACGACGCGGGATCGTGCGGATCCCGCCGGGCGGCGACGAGGCTGAGTTGTGTGTCGCGGGGAACAATGTGGTCGGGCTGTGTTTCACCCGGAAAGGCGAACTTATCGTCGCAACCAACGACTCGGTATTCAGCATTCCGTTCGGCCAGAAGGGAATGTTGCTGGGTTGAAGTCGCTGGAGAACCAAGAATCAGGATTCAAAATTCAATACTGCTGACGTCTTCGATAAAGATTCGAGTCCCAAATCTAAGGGTCCAAGTTCAAGATCCAAAGGCAGAAGTTCGAAGTTTGGAGTTCGACGGTTTGTTTCCCGTTTCAACCGGGATTACGCAATAGGGTTTGCTTCCCGCGAAACACGCTAAACACCCGAGAAAATGACCGTCCCGCAAGACCTCCGTCGGATGTTTGATGTTTTGATCGCTTGCGACCGGTAAACCGCTTCTTTGCAATACTTGTGATCCGGAATCGCAGCCGGTAACGCTTTTGCATACCGCCAAACAACCGACGAGGCGTTCGCGCTTTTCGCGTATTTTACGGGCAAGAATCTTTAACGCGTAAACTGGATTCAATTCTCAGATCTCAAACTGCAGATAGGTTTTGATGTTTATGACCGATAACGAATGACTAATGACGAATGACCAATGACAAAACCAAAAAAGACCGGCCGAAAGCTCGACCGGTCTTTCTTTTCAATTCGAATCGTCGCGACTAGTTGTCGGGAGTCGGAGTCGGAGTCGGATCCGTACGCTTCTTAAGAACGGGCGGTCCGCCATCCGTTTTGTCATTGTCATTGCTCGTCGGATCACTCACCGACGGGTCGGAATCCGGCTGCCGCCGCTTGAGGGTCGGCCGGTTCACTTCCGTTTCGTCGACGTCCACCGACAGCCCGGCCTTTGTGTTCGAAAGCCTCATCAGGTGAGCTTTCACTCGTTGAAATTCCGAAGTGCTGATGATGTACTCTTCCTTTTCAGGGAATCGGGCAACGAGCGCGAGACTCGAATCGCGCCGCTCGACCGACTGCGGGTGGGTCGCAAAGAGCTTGGAAAGAGTGCTGGCCTTTTTCCGGTTCTGCGAAGCGAGCTTTTCAAACATTGTCGCCATTCCGGTCGGGTCATAGCCGGCCGCATAGAGGTACTGGACGCCGAGTTTGTCGGCTTCCTCTTCTGCACCTCGGCTGAACTTGAAGAATGCGAGCATCTGGGCGAGGCCGGCCGTGTTCTGAAGAACGGTACCCGCGACTCCGCCGGTAAAGATGATCCCCGCGAGGATCCCGTAGCTCAGCGCCTGGCCTTTGCCCGCGTTCTCCATCGCATGGCGGGCGGCGACGTGCGCGATCTCGTGCGCCATGACGCCGGCAAGTTCAGATTCGTTATCCGCAGCCAGGATCAGCCCCTTGTTGACGAAAAAGAATCCGCCCGGGAGCGCGAACGCGTTGACCTCGTCACTGTCAATGACCTTGATCGTGAAAGGGATCTTGGCATCCGAATGAAGCACGATGTTTTGGCCGACGCGGTTAATGTATTCGGTCACGACCTCGTCGTCGATCATCTTCGCCGATTGCTCAACCTCGAGGGCGAGCTGGCGGCCGATCTGAATTTCCTTTTCCTGCGAACCGCCAAGCCATCCCCACAACTTGTCGCCCCCGCCGTTGATGTTGCGCTTACCGATCATCTCGGGGTTTTCATTGGTGGACAGCGGCTTGTTCGAAGTTTGGGTCTGCTTGTCTTTCGACTTTTCGTCGGTCGTTTGCGCGCTCGCCGCGAGCGGAGTGAACGCGGTCGCGCCGACAAACACGGCGAACGTCAGAATCAGCGCGCCCAATCTTTCCGAAAATGTTCTTTGCATCGTCGTGGCTCCTTGATTCGGAATTTTAACTTTCCGTACAACCTTAATCAACGCTTCTTTGATGCGAGGTGATTTGAGGAAGTTGGCAATTGTGATCGCACTTCAAAAATATTTCACATCTGTCTGTTAAAACTGTTTGATTCGCGAACAAAAACTGCTAAAGTAATAATGCCGGATTTTACTTCGGTCCCCGCTTTTGATCCTATCCGACCGCGCGCACGAGACAAATGAAACGGATAAACGAAAAGGTCAAAGACCTGATTGAGGTCAGGAACTTCAAGAGCCTGCAGGATTTCTTCAAGGATCCGACCGAGACCTTGAGCGCCTATCAGTTCACGGAAACGACCGCGGACATGATGGCTAAATGGCTCGATCGTGTCAGCGATGTGCAACCGGACACCGGTCATTCGCTCGCGCTCGCCGGTTATCGCGGCGTCGGCAAAAGCCATTTTCTGGCAGCATTCGGGGCAATCCTCACTCAGCCGGAGCTTCGTTCCCGGATCGCCGACAATCATGTTTCCGTCAGTACCCAGCGGCTCAAACGACGTCGCTATCCGGTCACCTTTGTAAAACGCGGGACGTGCGACAGTCTGCTCGATGAACTGCGTGAGTCGATCGCCCGAACCTTCGAGATCCCCGTCGCGAGTTTGTCTTCAGAGCTATCGGAAGTGCTGGCCGATTCCGCGGAGCGGGCAGGTGAGCTTCCGTTCGTGCTGATCATCGATACGGCGCTCGAACGCTCGGCACGGGTCGCGCGGAACGACGGCGAAACGCTCGGAGCGATCGCTCAGCATGCGTCGAAGCTGAACATGTTCGTCGGCGTCGCGCTCGACGACGACATCGCCGGTGCTGACGGAGCAAATCTCGCGATCTCGCGCTCTTTCGCGATCGATTACCTCGATCAGGAACATCTTTATCGGATCGTCGATACTCACGTTTTTCCGAAATCGCGGCATACCCAGCCGCTGATTCACGATATTTACGAGTATTTCCGCGAGGTGCTCCCGCATTTCCGATGGAGCGAACAACGCTTCAGCGCCCTCTATCCGCTACACCCGATGATCCTCGAGGTCGCGCCTTACATCAGGTTTTACGCGCCGGCGTTCGCACTTCTGGGGTTCGCTTCTGAAGCGGGAGCGCGTGTTCTTGGCCGACCCGCGAACTCGCTGATCGCGCTCGATGAGGCGTTCGATTGCGCGGAAAAGGAACTGCGAAAAGTCGATGATCTCCAGAACGCTTTTGCCGCCTACGACAAACTGAACGCCGACGTCGTCGGCCAGATCCCCGTGATGCAGCGGCTACAGGCCAAACTCATTCTCAAAGGATTGCTGCTCCTGTCGCTCGACGGCAACGGAACCACCGCCGGCGAGATCTCGGCCGCGATGCTCATCTTTGACGAAGCAAGTCCGGCGGCGAGCGCGAAAGCCGTCGAGGACCTTTTGGAGAAGTTCGTCGCGGTCCTGCCCGACCAGATCCAGCGGAAAGCTGATTCCGGACGTGATATCCGATACAGCCTTAAGGTAAGCGCCACGGACGATCTGAACAACGCGCTCAACGAGGCCGTTGCAGCGATCAGCGAGGCGGTCGTCCCGTCAATACTGCGCAAGGTCGCGCGAGAAAGGTATTCAGACTGGACGTTCCCCGAGGACTCGGATCCCAAGCACACGAACTGGACGGATTCCCAGATCTCATGGCGCGGCGGACTTCGCCGCGGGCGGATCTGTTGGTCGGTAGACGGCACATCGGCCGAGCCGCTGGCGCTCAACGCTGAATTCATCGATTGGATCGTGTTCATTACGTCCGAAGACTCCGGCGTCCCAGTGATCACTTCCGACGATCCGATCCCGCAGGTCTATTGGCAGCATGCACGGCTACGGCCGGATGAGATCGAAACGATCAAGCGGTATCACGTTCTTCTCAATGATGCGACCCTGCGCTCGTCGTTCGGCGATCAGATCCGTACGGTCGGTCATTCGCACAGCCATTCGGTCGAAAAAATCTGGCGCCGGATCTTTCTTGAAGACGGAAAACTCGTCATACAGGGACTCGATTACAACTTCTCCGAGGACGCCCGCAACACGCAGCAACTTGCCGACGTCTTCAGCGAAATGCTGGAGCCGCTGTTTGAACTTGAATTTCCCGATCATCCGCGTTTCACGCAGACACTGGGCATGACCGATGTTTCAACGCTCGTCCTGGACTTTTTCAGCGGCGCCCGGCAGAACCTTGGTCGGATCCAACATCTCGCCGAGGTTTTTGCGTACCCGCTCGGTCTCGTCGCCCAACGCGGCAACGAGTATGTCCCGGAATCAGAGGATGCACTTCTCGAACTCCCGGCAGCGAGGGAGATCCTCGGCCTCGTCTCGGCCGCCGGAGACGCCACGGTATCGCTCAAATCGATTTATCGACGACTAAAACGCGCCCCGGTCGGCATGGTTCGGGAAGCACAGCATCTTGTTCTCGCGGCACTTGTCGCGAACCGGAAGATCGAGTTCGTCACGACGAAGGGCGATCGGATCAACCGCCGGTCGCTGGATCTCAAGATCATTTGGGACGACATCGAGGGCATCGCGAAACCGACGAGCGTCGCGTACTCGAACGAACGGCTGACCAACTGGGCGCGATTGATCACAACGAACGACCGGATCAGATCGATCGAGGACGCGATCGACCGTGCCGCAACTGTCGAAACGCTCAAGATCTGGCTCAATGACTGGAACGCCGCAAAACTGCTCGAGCGGTTCAACGAACTTCCGGACGAGATCCTGAATACCCGAATCTGGCGTCTATCGGTGCTCGCCGAAAAGACCTTCGGCACCGTCGCGCGGGTCGTATCGTCGGTCGTTGACGGCTCGATCACGCTTGACGACGGCCTCCAGCGGATCGCCGACGCATTCACGGATTCAGAGGAAGATTTCTTCGCCCGCACACAGGATCTTGTCGTGCTCGAAGACTTTATCAGCGGGACCAAGCGGCGCGAGGAGATCTGGTCATATGTCGCGGTCTGCGAGGTCACCGAGGACGACAAGATCGAGTTCTTCCGCGAGAAACTGCTCGCCGTGATCAAGGAAACAATCGCTAATCCGAATCAACTGGTCAACCGGGAGATGGAGAACTTTTGGCAGTCGTTCCACAACCGCTATTCCGAGCATTTCGCCATCAAACACGACATGATCATGAAGTCGCATCACCTCCAGGAGCGCTTTGACGAGATCATGCGGAGCGACGAATGGTGGGAATTCGAAAATCTCTCCAAACTTCCGGTCTTTCCGGGCCACTATTGGCGGCAAACGCAGGAACTGTGTCGCCAGTTCCGTGAACTGGACTGCCGTTTCAGCGTTCGTGAAATGCTCAAGACACATCCGTTCTGCGCATGTTCATTCAACCTTGCGCAAATTCCTGAATGGGAGCGGCTTCCGCAGAAGATGACGGCGACGATCGACGCGGCGCTCGCGAGCTATCGCAATATCCTGCTTCAACTCGGCGAGAACGTCCTACAACTGCTCGGTCACTTCGTCAAACGCGATGTCGACGACGAGTACACGACCGCCGCATCGTCCCTAATGAGGATCTTCGCCGAAGGCCGCTCGATCCCCCCGTTGACGAATGCCGAGCTGATCATCCTGCAGAAGATCTTCGAGAATATTCCGACAACGCTCTTGTTCAAATCGTCGTTCCCGGAGACCAGCGATTACGTGTCGCGGAACGAGTTGGTCGAGATCACCCGCAATTGGCTGAACGACGTGCCGGATCTCCCGGCGCTCGTCAAAATCTGACATTGACGGCCAACTTCGGACGTCGAATTCCGGATTAAGAACCGTTTGGCGTATCGCGCGAACATTGTTAGAATCATCGCTGATAATGACCGCCAACAACTTATCCGTACGTCCGCTCGTTGAATCGGATCTCGCCGAGTGGTTCCGGTTGCGGTGTCTGCTCTGGGACGAGCTTTCCGAAGACGATCACAAGTCGGAAATGCTCGGAATTTACGAGCATCCCGATACGCAGTTGGTCGTGGTCGCTGACGTCGACGGCCGTCTGGCGGGATTTCTCGAAGCCAGCATCCGACCGTTTGTCGAGGATTGCGAGACCGACCACGTCGGATATCTCGAGGGCTGGTTCGTCGAGTCCGATTATCGTATGCACGGTGTCGGTCGGGAACTCGTGCGTGCGGCGGAGAACTGGGCGCGCCGGAAAGGCTGCACCGAGATGGCTTCGGATTCGGAGATCGGCAATGAACTCAGTCTCGAGGCGCATCTGAAACTGGGTTACGAAGTTACATCGCGGCTCGTGCACCTGCGCAAGGAACTGGAGTAACCCGATGCCGCGTCGAGAAAACCGCCCGACTGTCTCGTCATGCCTGGCCGCGATCCTGTTGCTGCTCCTCGTGTCGGGGGCGGCATTTGCCCAATCGACGAGCCGCGACTTTCCGACACCGTTGAGATCCAACGAAATCAGCGGCGCCATCCGCGCCCGCGACCTTGGGGATCCGCGCCGCACGACATATTATTTCGCGTTCAACGGCGATCAGGGCGACATATTCATCAACGTCGTGACGAAGAATTTCGACGGCGACATTGACGTCTTCACGGCCGATACCCTCAAACCGCTGACCAAGATCGTCGTTTACTCGGATTCGCCGGACAACGAGACCGGCCGGGTCATTTATCTTCGTCAGCCGGAAAAGTTGATCCTGCGGATCGAGGGCCGCGCGGCCACCGATGAACCGGCGACTTTCAAAATCAAGTTCGCGGGCAGTTTTGCGCCGTCGACCGCGGTTGCCGAAAGCGAGGAACCTAAGCTCCCGACCGTCAAGCCCGATCCGGACGCCGAGGTCAAAGTAAATTCGGTCGGGACTATCGTCGCGGTCAAGCCGAAACCGACCCCGACGCCGAGAGTGGAAACCGTCCCGGAGCCGGAGAAACCCGCGAGAGTAGAGCCGAAGAGTGTCGATGAGGTCCCAACTCCGAAGCGGGTGGATGAAGAGAAGGCGGAACGAAGATCGGAAGAACCGGAGCGACCGAAGCCCGAGGTCGTTGTGACCGACGAGTTGCCGAAGCCGGCCACGGACAGCGAATCGAAGGTCGCCGAACCGAAGCCGAAACCGAAGACGCTTCCGAAGAAAGTCGCGGCGACGCCGTCAAGAAAGACGCCGGCGAAAACCACGCCAAAACCGGAGGAACGGACCCCGGTTCCGGATCCGATGGCGAACGTTCGGCTGATCGTTCTTTTCAAGGATGGCTCGAAGATCGAGCGCCCGATGACGGATGTGCTTCGGATCATTGTCGTCAAAGCGGTCCTGACGATCATCCACAAGGACGGCTCGATCGGCCGTTACCCTTTGATTGACGTCGCAAAATTCTCGATTGAATGATCCGGGCGGGATTTCTCAAAAAAAAAGAGCGGCGCGCCGAGCGCCGCCCTTTTTTTATTCAACGCTATTTCAATCGGCTCGGAAACTCCGGGCCTCGGCTTCGGCTACGCGTAGCTGTGCAGGCCAGGCAGCAGGTAGCTGACGCCGAGATACGTAAAGATCACTAGCAGGAACCCGATGATCGCGAAGTACGCCGACGATCGTCCTTTCCAGCCGCGCGAAATGCGTGTATGAAGGAACGCCGCATAGGTCAGCCATGCGACCAGCGCTCCGGTCTCCTTTGAGTCAAAACCCCACGGACGACCCCACGACTCATTCGCCCAGATCGCACCCGTGATGAGCAGCATCGCCAATCCCGCAAACGCGAGACATGCCGTCTTGTACATCAGGCTGTCGAGCGCGTCGAGCGACGGAAGCCGTTCACGGATCGTATCCGTCTTGAACGAGAAAAGGATCACGAAGAATGTCCCCGAAAGCGCCGTTAGCAGACCTGCGAATTCGACCGGGTTCGTGTTCAGGCTGAGGAACAGCTTTCCGCCGTTGGCCTGAAAATACTGGCGACCGGCCATCTCAAGCTGTTGCGGGGTCAGAGCGGCAAATTCCTGCGCGGAGAGGTTCTCACGCGCGGCGAGTTCGCGCCCGACGGCGAGGTACTGCGCCGGATCCTTGTTGAGCTGCGCCTGAAGCGATTCCTGAATGCTGCCGGCCGACTTCACGCCCGTGACCCAGAAAACGACGGCGAGGATCTGCGCGACGAACGCCAGTTTCAAAAGAAGATGACCGATCGTACGTGCCTTCTCATCGCTCCGGTAAAGGTATGCGAGAAACATCGCGATGGCACCTGCGAGGAGGACCCCGGCACCGACGAGCACCCATCCGACGTACGGAATATCAGCCCTGAAAAACGCATTGAACGGCTTGCCGCCCATCGGGTTCGGAAGAAACGTCCCGGCGCGGTAGACACCGGCGGTAAAGACCGAGAACCCGCTGATCGTTGCAAAAACGCTAAGGCCGAAAATGCTCGACCAGATCGCCATCGCTTCGACCTTGACATTGTCCTTGAGCAGGTAAATGACGGCGATCGCAAAACAGACGAGCGCGACGCCGTAGCTCAGCGAAGCGACGCCGACGTGGATCGGCCGCCAGTATGAATCAAGGATCGGCATCAGGTTAGAATGCTCGCCGCCGATGAACCGCGCGAGCGTCAGGATCAGCGCTGCCAGCGGAAGCGTGAATGCGCTCAGGAATTGGAAGTTTCGGCGATGAACGAGAAGAAGCGTCGTCAGCCCCGCTCCGAACGCGAACGCGAGACTCAGGTCGTAGAGGTTCGCGAACGGGATATATCGGAAGAGCCACGGTTTGACGTTGTTTCCGCTGGCGACGAGTTTTTCGAGCTCGAAATCGTAGGCGTTCACCCACCGGACGAGCCAGCTCGAAATGTTGAAGAAAACGCCCAGCGTCGCTCCCCACAACCCGATCTTCTTCGCCATTCCCGACGGCGCATAGAGATTCGTCAGTTCAAAAAGCGCGCCGAGGATATAGAATGCGAGAGCGAGCATCATCAGCGCGGTGTCGGAAATGAATCCCGTTCCGATCTGAATGCGGAGTCCGACCATCGCGAACGCCCCGACCACGGCCAGTATCGCCGGCATGAACGACTTGATGCCCGGCATTTCGACCGACTGGACCTTTTCGCTTCCAATAAATACGTCCGAATGAATTCTAGTTGCGTCTTCCATAATCGTTACCCCTTGTTTTCGCTGCTGTTATTGCCTGAAAACCGCCCGATCAATGAGCGGAACCTGTCTCCGAACGCGAGGTTGTTGCGATTGGCGTCGCCGCCAAAAACCACCTCGAATTTGTCGTCACCTTTCGGCTCGACCATCGCCCATACCCGGCGGTGCGATGTGAAAAAGATAAAACCAAGCGCGATGATCAGCCCGAAGCCGCCGATGTACCAGGCGACGAACGCGGCGTTGAACGGATCGTATTTGATCGAAAGAACGTGCGCTACGGGCGATTTCACGTACTCCTTCATGAACCATTTGTAACCGGCCTTGGCGGCCGCGATCGGCGCGTTGTCGGGCAGCTTGTTGGCGAACGCAAAGACCTTGATCGTTTCCTCCGGTTTGTCGCCCTTGGCCGGAGTCGTCACATTGAGGATCGCGGCCGGATTGTTGTAATCGGCGCTGTTCGTCGTGATCTGGTTCCCGCGCATTGAGAAATCCGGGACGAAATTGTCGTAATCGATCCGCGTTCCGTCGGGAAGCGTCGCGCTCTCGTTCCGCTTGAGGACGACCGTGATCGGCTTCTGATCGGGCAGCACATTCCCGTCCGGACCTGCCGGCGTGAGTTCGAGCGTCATCGAGCTCGCGCTTCCGACGGCGATCGTGCTCGCCTGGAAGAACCGGTAGCCGCGATACGTGTACGGGTTGTTGAGACTGACATCGGCGACGGTCTGACCGTACTCGGGATCGTCGATCCGGATCTGCGTGCGCCAGTCCATCGTATTGTCGATGCCGATCTGTCCGCCAGTGTCGATCAGGCTCTGCGAGATCTCTGTACACGTGATCGTAAACGGGAGTTCGACGTTGTAGCGTTCCTTCTTGTCCAGATTGAATCGGATCAGTTGGATCGTGCTCGTTTTGTTCGCCGCATTGAAGTCTCGTTGAACTTGGGGATTGGTATCCGGCGTCAGTGCGACATCGGCGTCGAATCCGTACTGGAGAGCAACGAAGTGTCCGAGAAAAAGGATGAGCAGGAACACGTGGACGATGTAGGCACCGATCCGGTTCCATTTTCCGCGTTCGCCGAAGACATAGCTGTACCGTTTCGTCTCCATGCGCGAAAAGTCCTTCTTGCCGGACTCATCGACCGCGTAGCTGGTGATCTCGTCTTCAGATACGACCGGCGAAAATCCGGATGCGGAAAAGTCGGCCTTCAGTTTGTCGATCACCGCGGCTTCGTTCGTTGCGTTCGTCTCGACGATCGCGTGATCCTTCAATTTCAGAAGGAAATCGCGCGTCGCGGTCTTCTTCGCATTCGTGATATACGCCCACGCGCCCGGAAATCTGTCGATCGACGCGAGGACGATGTTCAGCGAAAGAACAAGCAGGAGCGCGTTGTAATACCAGCTGTGATAGACATCGAACAGCCCCAAACCGCCGTACAAAGCCCGTTCCGCCGGAGTCCGCGTCGCATAGTAGGCGTCGAATCCTTCGACGTTCTGCTGAATGACGACCATTCCCAGTACGGAAAGTGCGACAAGAATGCAGAGAATGACGACTCCGAACCTGACGGAACTAATGAAATCGAGAAATTTGTTGATTACGGGAGCGGACTTGTCCCGTGAAGCCTCTGTTTGTTTAAGGGTTTCTTCTGCGGCTGACATCTTGTAATTAGTTCGGCGATTCGAGGAGAAAATACCGCCTTCACTATACCGAAAGGATAGCCCAGCACACCGATTTTGTCATGTGCGGAGAAATTAGTCCTACTTGTCTAATTAATGAATGGACCTTTTGATGCTGTTTGGAAAAATTGAGCCGAAACGATATTCTTGTCTTTACACTTGGACGAGCCAAAGCAATAAGAATGGGAACTGCAGGTGCAGAATTGGAAAGCGCAAAGGTATTCGGTTTGCGCGAAAAGTTGTCCGCATATTTTGAGCTGACGAAGCCGAGGATCGCGTTCATGCTTGTCCTGACGTCGGCGGCCGGGTTTTATCTGGGAACTTCCAAGGGATTCGATTTTGTCGTTTTCATCAACGCGATGATCGGCATCACGCTGCTCGCGTTCGGCGTTGCGACCCTCAACCAGTATCTCGAGCGCCGGACCGACGCACTGATGGAGCGCACGGCAAGGAGGCCGTTGCCGACGTCGAAGATCACACCCGGTGAAGCGCTGGTATTTGGGGTCGCCCAATGCGCAACCGCCGAACTGTACTTGTGGTTTCTGGTCAACGGACTGACGGCGGTCCTCGGATTGGTCGTGATCGTCGGTTACGTTCTTCTTTATACGCCGCTAAAGACCCGCACGACCGCCTCGACTGCGATCGGCGCGATTCCGGGCGCGATGCCGCCGCTGATGGGCTGGACCGCCGCGGCGAATGCCATCGATCTCAACGCGTGGACGCTGTTCACACTCCTTTTCCTTTGGCAATTCCCGCATTTTCTGGCGATCGCCTGGATGTACAAGGATCAATACGCGAAGGCGGGGATCCTGATGCTTCCTGTCGTCGAACGCGACGGCCGCGTTACCGCTCGCCAGATCGTGGTGTTCACGATGATGCTCGTGCCGCTCAGTCTGACACCATTCTTCCTCGGTTTGACCGGGATCATTTACCTGATCGGGGCGGCGCTCCTCGGAGGCTGGTTCCTTTGGGCCAGTGTCTCGATGGCGAAGGCAAAAACAGTCGAAAAAGCCCGGAAGCTTCTGATGGTGTCAGTTATTTATCTTCCGCTGATCTTCGCGCTGATGGTTCTGAACCGCCGGTAAGATGGTGACTAGGGAAAGAAAATTCGGTTCGGCGATTGCCGGTATCCCGGTCGCAGGAGGGCCGGGCGATCCGCGCGCGACGCGTCGGTCCGGGTCGGGCGGGGACCCGGACGATCTTAACGAAACCGAGTACGAAAGGAGCTTCCCGAAATCGAGAGTACTAACGTGGTTCTTGATGCTTGTCGTCCTGATGACGTTCGGAGGGGTCATCGGCGCGTACGTCGTGATCTCGACGAACGGCGTTCTCGAATGGAATCCTTTCGATCTTCCTGTGCAGGTCTGGATCAGCACCGCGATAATTCTCGCTTCGAGTGGAACGTACGTTGCCGCCGAAGGCCTGATCCGGAAGGGAAATCAGCCCCCGGCGCGGACCTGGCTGCTCGCGACGACGGTTCTCGGAGCGGCGTTCATTTCTTCCCAGATCCTTGCCTGGTACGAGCTCGTCAAACGCGGCATTTATATGCAGAGCAATCCGTACGCGGGGTTTTTCTACATTCTGACGGCGCTGCACGCGGTTCACGTCGCCGGCGGGATCATCGCGCTCGGCTATGTCGTCCTGATGGTTTGGGAAAAGCCAAGATTCGAAGCGAAGCACGAACGGGCAACCGATATCGCCGGCGCCGTCGGTTGGTACTGGCATTTCATGGGCGCTCTCTGGATCGTTCTTTTCGTACTTCTAGGATTCTGGAAATAGCCGATGGATACAGCGGTTCGGTCCCAACGCAACTCAAACGCGGTGATCAATGCCATCTCGATCGTCGTTCCGCTGGTCGTCGCGATCCTCCTCGGCGTTCCGCAGAAGGTTGACCTCGGTTCATGGACGAAAAGGCTCCCGCATGCGATCGGAACGATCAACACCCTGACGGCCGCCGCGCTCGTTCTTGGATTGGTTTTCATCAAACTACGGAAGATCAGGCTCCATCAGGTGATGATGACGCTGGCATTCGGTCTCGGCGGGCTGTTCCTGATATGCTACGTGACATATCATGTCTCGAATCCTTCGAATAGGTTCGGCGGAGAGGGTTTGGTCCGGTATTTGTATTTCTTCACGTTGATCACACACGTCGGACTCTCGCTGGTCGTGTTGCCGCTGGTACTCCGCGCGATGTATTTCGCCGCGTCGGGTCGGTTCGACGAGCACCGGCGGATCGTACGCTTTGCGTACCCCATCTGGCTCTATGTTGCCGTCTCGGGCGTGTTCGTCTACGCTTTCGTTTATCACCTCTTCCCGGTGAGGTAAAAAAATCCGATAAACTCTTGATTTTTCAGATATTCGGGTGCTATATTCTCTTTTGTTGAAAATTGAGACGCCGAAGCCGTTTTTATTGTTTTGCGGCGCGGGGGAACCAAACGTTACGCATTTTGCGGAACACGGGGCGAGGCATTCACTTGAATGCGGGGAAACTTCTTCATTCCTAGCCCGACAGCTAACCTCGTAGGTGGGCGAAGAAGCTACGAAAAGATTTGCCTGTTTAGGTGCGATTCTCGAAGTGCTTCGTGCCTTTGATTTTTTCAACAAATCAAACAGACGTCCGGTCTTCTCAAAGAGAAAAAGTCCCGTCATTCGGCGGGACTTTTTTCGTTTGCTATTTTTCGCGGATCTGGATCAGCGGAATGTCTTTTTCGGGATCGAATATCGGATTGCCGGGCTTTTCCGGCACGTCAAAGGTGAATTCCTGTAAGCGACGGTCGATTTGCAATGTTTTTGTAACACGTCCGCTTCTGACCGGAACGTCGACGACCAGCGGGAATTCGAACGCCTCAGGCGTAAGTTCATCTGCCGGCTGTACCTGTTCAATCGCCAGCGTGTATCGCTTTGTCGCCGGATCATATGAGTCGCGGTACCGAAGCATCGGATGGCGTGCACCGTAGATCCATTGACCGAAGAACTTATTCAGGTCGCGTCCTGAAGCCTCCTCCAGGGCCGAACGCAAGTCGGCCGTTTCGACGTTTTTCCAGGCGTTCCGGCGAAGATAGGTCCGGATCCCGCGCCAGAACGCTTCGTCGCCAAGCATTCTCCGGAGCATGTGGATGACGACGCCGGCCTTTTCGTAAGTGATCGCGTCGAAGATCGAATCGTCGGCACGGGCCAGTTGATTGAACACGCCGCGTTTGCGTTTCGACTTCGCGTATTCCGCGAAATAGACATCGGTGTCTTCAAGGATCTTGCGGAGATACTCGGCTTTCCCGAATCGTTTCTCACGATAAACCGCTTCCATGTACGTCGCGAATCCCTCGTTCAGCCAAAGTTCGGCCCAATTCCGGCATGTGACCATGTTGCCGAACCACGAGTGAGCCAATTCGTGCGAAACCAGATCAATGACGATCTGTTCGCCGAAACGTTCCTCGACAAGAAACACATCGCGGTCCAGGAGCGTGGTCGCGGTGACATTCTCCATCCCGCCGAACGGGAACGAAGCGACTATCGTCTGGTCGTACTTATCGAACGGATAGGGAATTGAGGTGACTTCGTCGAAAACGGCCATCATTCCGGCGGTCGGTCCGAAGGCCTTGCGCGCCGTCGATTCATGTCCCGGATAATAGTAGAACGAGAGCGGTATGCCATTGTGATCGGCAGTGATCTTTTCGAATCTTCCGACGATGAACGAGGTCAGGTACGTCGAGTGCGGCCGCGTCATGCGGAAATGGAACGTGCGAAACCGCCCGTCGCTGTCGGCGATGCTGACGAGTTCACCGTTCGCGATCACCGTCTGTCCGCGTTCGACGGTGATGAACTGTTCGCTTGTCGCCTTGTCGTCAGGGAAATCGTAGGAAGGGAACCAGTAATGCGCCAGTTCGGGTTCGTTATGCGTCCAGACCTGCGGGTCCTTCGCGACCGCCCGCGGGTCGCGCCGGGGATCGACGAAGTAAACGCCTTTCGATGGCTTCGAGCTGTACCGGAGCCGAACGTTGACGACGTCGCCGGCGCCGAACGACCGGCCGAGATCCACAATGACCTTGCCCGGCGCGATCTGAAATTTCAGAGGAGTCAGATCCGGAAGCAGTTCGGCGCCGGCGTACCTCAATCCCTCCGAATCGAGTTCGAGCGAGCGGAAGCCGTCGGCGAGCGGTCGCAGTGTGATGACAGTTTCGCCGTCGATCGACTTTCGCCGTTGATCGACCTTCGTGCGGATCGAATAGTGCTCCGCATCGAACGTCCGGACGCGATTGAATTCGGTCGGAGAGGTCTGAGCCCAGGCCGGCAATGCCGCGTACAGCGCGACGATGCCGATGAATATCATGTGAATCGGTTTGGAACGCATTTTGAGAACGCGCGGCGCACCGAGTGAACCCGTATGCGCCGCGCAAAGGAAACGACAAGATGACCAGTTACTTCAGATGCTCCCGAAACCACGCGAGCACGTTCTTATGCCAGAATTCGGAGTTTTGCGGCTTCAGGATCCAGTGACCTTCGTCCGGAAACACCATCAATTTTGAGGGAACCTTGTTCAGCTGCAATGCCGTGAACAATTGATACGACTGATCGACCGGGACGCGATAATCGAGTTCACCGGCGGTAACGAGGGTTGGCGTGCTGAAGTTCGCCGCGAACCGATGCGGCGACCAGCGATCGTAATTGACCCGGTTCTGCCACGGCATTCCCTTGAACTCCCAATTCACGAACCAGAGTTCTTCGGTCGCGCCGGCCATGCTCTCGAGATTGTAGACGCCGGCATGCGACAAGAACGCCTTGAACTGAAACCTCGGATCCTTGTTGTGGCCGAGGATCCAATCGACCATGTACCCGCCGTAGCTCGCGCCGGCGGCGCCGATCCGGTTCTTGTCGACGTAAGGTCTCTTCGTCATTTCGGCGACGCCGTTCATGATGTCGATGTAGGCTTTGCCGCCCCAGTCGCCCGAGATGTCGTCGACGAATTTCTGTCCGAAGCCTGTCGATCCGCGCGGATTCGGCATGAAGATGACGTATCCGGAGTTCGCCCATATCTGCGGGTTCCAGCGATATCCCCAGTTGTCGTTCCAGGCGCCTTGCGGGCCGCCGTGGATGAGAACGATCATCGGGTATCTCTTCGACGGATCGAAATCCATCGGCTTGACGATCCACCCCTGGATCTTCGCGTTCAAGGCGCCGCGCCACTCCGTCGATTCCGCCTTCATCAGCCCGAGATCGCGGTTCGCGTTACTGAGGTTCTTGACCTCGCCATCCGCGCCGAAGCTGTATATTTCGGCCGGCTTCGTCATTGAACTCATCAACGCGACGAAGCGTCCGTTGCCATTGACGGAAAGGCCGCCGAAATATCCGTCGTCGCGAACCTGCCGCACGTGAGTCGCGATCCGAAGTCTAAAGTTCGGCTCGAGCGGAACGCTGTAGACAGGCTGCCGGCCGCGCGTGTTGGCGGTGAAATAAACCGTTGCGCCGTCGGTCGACAACACAACGTCGTCCGCCTGCTGATCGAATCCGATCGTCAGCTCGCGTGTTTCTCCGGAGCTGCGGTCGTAACGCATGATCCGCCACCGGTCGGCTTCGAACCCTTCGCGCGCCTGGGAGCGGAACAGGATATATTTGCCGTCCGGCGTGTACATCGGCGAAACATCGTAGCCGCGATTCGTCGCGGTGATGTTCTTGACGTCGCCGTTCGCCCACTGGGTTTTCGCCGATTTGCCGGCGGCCGCCGGCAATCCGACCAAATAAACATCGGAGTTCGTCGAAATAGCCTCGATCCTGTCCGGATTTCGGAGCACCGCTATCTGCCGCGAGTCCGGCGAAAAGGCGTAATCGGAGCCGGTCGAAGCGGCGTACGGCGGCGAGTCGAAGTCGCCGGGCGTCAAGTCCTCAAAAGTCCCGCCATTGCTGGCGATGACAAAGACGTGCGTCCGTTTGCGGTCGCGCCATTCGACCCAGTGACGGTAAAGGAGACGGTCCGTGACGATCGCTTTGACTTTGCTGTTCCCGACCCGCTCGTCCTCCGCTTTGTTACAGGCGTCGTCGGCGCATTCCGGGTAGACTTCCGAAGAGAACGCGATCCATTTTCCGTCGGGCGACCAGACGGGCCCGCCCGCGCCGGTCGAGATCTTCGTGATCTGCTTCTTGTCGTCGCCGTCCGCGTCCATCGTCCAGATCTGTCCGCCGGTGACGAACGCGATCTTCCTGCCGTCGGGCGACCAGCGCGGCGACGAACTTGACTTATCGCCCTTCGTGATCTGACGCGGCGTCCCGCCGTCGATCGAAACCGTGTAAATATGGGTCAGCGACCTGTTTGCGGCCTTGTCGACGTCGCCGATCGTGAATGCCACGGTCCGGCCGTCGGGCGAAAGCTGCGGATCGCCGACGCGCCTTTGTTTGAGCATGACGTCGAAATCGAACGTCTGGGCCAGGGCCGCAACGGCGCAAACCATTACGATGCAGAAAATTACCGGTAGTCTTCTCATAGTGAATCGCCTCGAGGATGGAATAGAAATTACAGCAAGGATTATCTCACAAGCGAGGCGCGGTTCGCGAACTCGAACGTCCGTCGGGATTTTGGATCAAGCCCCGCGGTCGGCTATTATTTCACCCATGAAAATCCGAAGTCTTATTGTTTTGATTCTAATCGCATTTCCGGTGGTCGGTCAGCAGAACACGCCGTCACCGTCGATCTACTCAGAGGCGGCGCTTGCTGATCTCAAAAGCATCCAGCGTGCATCGCTCGACAGCGATTACGCGTACAAGCAGACCGCGTATCTCACAAACAACATCGGTCCGCGACTTTCCGGATCCGCGCAGGCCGATCGGGCGGTTGAGTATGTCGCCGCCGAGATGCGAAAGCTCGGACTGACCGTGACTCTGCAGAAACTCTTGGTTCCGCATTGGGTACGCGGCGCGGAAACCGGCGAACTTGTCGAATTTGACGGCATGGCTGCGGGGACGACACAGAAAGTCGTACTGACGGCGCTCGGCGGCAGCGTCGCGACGCCCGACTTCGGATTGATCGCCGACGTTGTCGTCGTCAGCGGTTTTGAGGAGCTCGAAAGACTCGGCCGAAAAGAAGTCGAGGGCAAGATCGTTCTTTTCAACGTGAAATTCGACCGCGGATTAGCGGCGCGAAACGAGGCCGGCGCAGCCTACGGTCAAGTGGCCGCGTATCGGGGCGGCGGCCCGGTCGCGGCGGCGAAACTCGGTGCTGTGGCGGTTCTCGTCCGCTCTGCCGGCGGCTCGCAAAACCGGCTCGCGCATACCGGCGCGACGCGCTACGTGGACGGCGTGACGAAGATCCCGGCCGCCGCGGTCCCGTATGAGGACGCTGAAACGATCGCCAGGCTCGCTTCAGCGGGGAAGGTCCGGATGAAGCTGATACTGACGCCGCGTCAACTGCCCGATACAACCAGCTACAACGTGCTCGCCGATTACAAAGGAACCGAGAAGCCGGACGAGATCGTTGTTGTTGGCGGTCATCTTGATTCCTGGGATCTCGGTCAGGGGGCGCTCGACGACGCCGTTGGCGTGGCGATGGCGATGCAGGTTCCGTACGTCTTGAAGCAGCTCAAACTGCGGCCAAAGCGCACGATCCGAGTCGTCGCTTTCATGAACGAGGAGAACGGTTTCGTCGGGGCAACGACGTACGCGAAAGAGGCGGACGCGTCGAAGCACATCGCGGCGATCGAGGGCGATCTCGGGGCGAGCCATCCGATCGGGTTCATCTTCTCCGGAAAGGACGAGGCGATGCCGTTTCTCACGCCGCTGGCAAAGATCCTGGCCTCTCAGGGATCGGGCCTGATCGACCGCCAGCCGAACGCGAGTTCCGATATCAGCACATTGACGAGCCTTGGCGTTCCGTCGTTCGGACCATGGTTCGACACCCGGACATACTTCAATTACCACCACACGGCGGCGGACACGTTCGACAAGGTCGATCCGAAAGAACTTGCCGAAAATTGCTCGGTAATGGCGGTGCTTGCCTACGGGATCGCCGATCTCGACACGCCGCTGCCACGGTGATTGCATTGGGATTTGGAATTTGGGAATTCGGATTGCGGAGTTCAGCAGTGCGGCGATCGCTCGCCCGGTTACGGCGTTTGGGGTTCTGCAGTACGCACTCGCCAATCGCCGCCGCGTTTGCTAAGTTATTCTCATGAACAGGCCGCCCCCGTATTTTCCGCAGAACCAGCTTTCGCCGCCCGACGAGAACCGTTACCGCAAGTTCAAATTGATCATTGCGGGACTGATCGTCGGACTGCTTCTCGTCATCGCCGGGATCGGTGTCGGTATCTTCTATCTGATCCGCTGGCTGATCTCATAAACCGGGATTGCGCAATAGGATTTGCTTCCAGCGAAACACGCTAAACACGCGAAAAATGACCTTCCTTCAAGACCTCGGTCGGATGTTCGATGTTTTGATCGCTTGCGACCGTAAACCGCTTCTTTGCAATACTTGTGATCCGGAATGGCAGCGGGTAACGCTTTTGTGCAGCGACCGACATCCGGCGCGGCTTTCGCGCTTGTCGCGTATTTCGCGGTCAAAGATCTTCAACGCGTAATCTGGGATAAAAAAAGCGTGAACCGAATGAAAGAGGCGTCCGGAACCTCCGAACGCCTCTCCGCTTTTCCGCCGCGATCCCGGATTACTCGTCCGGTGTAAGCGAACCCTGTTTTTTCTCATTGGCACGTTTGCCTTCGAGCGCCAGCTGTTTGGCCCGAGGCATCAGTTCGATGGCCCGCAGCAACTGATTGTCAAACTCGTTGAATACCTGAAACGACGTCGTCGAACCGTACGCCGCCGTAACCAGTTCCGAACGGATGGTCCGTTCGCAAAACTCGCGTTCGCGGTCGATCACGGCAGGCGCGACCCGGTAACGCTCGTAAGCGAACCTCTTGAACGACTGGAACAGCGCATCGGTGACGGCAAAATCCTTGCCGGTGATGTCGTAGTCATACTTGATCGGTTTGTCGACCTTGTAGGATTCGAATCCCGGGACCTTGCCGTACGCCAGTTCAAAGCAAAAAAGAAGCAGCGGGTTGAGCAGCTTTTGCTGTGACCGATAGCTTTCGTCCGAGATTGTCTTGACCTTGACTTCCTCGTCAGGACGAATCCCGCCGCCGCCGTAAACGAGCCGGCCCGAATCCGTCTTCCGTTCCTCGGTCCGCGGTGTTTCCTTCGACGTCTCGTCGCGATAGGTTCCGCCCTTCGTGTAGTAATTGTAGAGATTGCCATCCGAGTAGTCGCGCTGTATCAGCCTGCCGGACGGCGTTTCGTACTTCGCGATCGTCAGCAGCAGCATCGAACCATAGTCGATCTGGAACGGATTCTGAACCAAACCCTTGCCGAACGTGTTCTCGCCGACGATCAACGCCCGGTCGTGGTCCTGAAGCGCTCCGGCAAGGATCTCGGACGCCGAGGCGGAATTGCGATTCACGAGCAGCACAAGCGTCGAGTCGTCAGGGTTGACGTTCGTCGACGGATACGATTCGGCCGAACCTTCAACACGCCCTTTTTGGGTAAAGATCGTCTGGCCCTTTGACAAGAATGTGTTCGCGATGTAGTAGGCCTGATTGACGAGACCGCCGCCGTTATTGCGGATGTCGAGCACGAGTTCCTTCATGCCGCGCGATTTCAGGTCCGTCATCGCTTCCTTGAACTCGTTGTACGTCGTCTGGTTGAATCCGCCTGAAAGGTTGATATAGCCGACCCCGGGCCGAAGCATGTAGGCTTCCGAGATCGACGGCTGTGATACGGCGTCGCGGATGATCTCGACGGATTCGCGTTTGCCGGTTCCGTATCGCTCTATGACGAGTTTAGCCAACGTGCCGCGCGGTCCGCGCAGGAATGTGCGCACTTCGCTGAACGGCTTCCCGAGCATCGACGTGCCGTTGACCTCGACGATCTTGTCGCCGTACCGCAGGCCGGCGCGGTTTGCCGGTGCGCCGTCGAAAGTCGCTTTGATGAACGTGGCGACGATCTTGCCTTTCGCGTCGGTCAGATCGCCGATCGTCGCTCCGATCCCGAAATATCTTGAGCTCTGATCGGTACGGAACTGCTCGAACTCCTTGGCGTCGAAGTAGTTTGAATGGGGATCGAGTGTGTGGAGCATCGAGTCGATCGTCGACTTGAATACCTCGTTGTAGTCGAGTTTCTTGCCGTCGACGTGATTGTCCTCGATGATCGAAAGCGCCTCCGCGACATCCGATTCGATGTCCTCCACGGCAACCGGCTTCGAAGTCTTGGCTTCCGGCTTGGAATCGCCGAGGGGCCGCGAATTGACTTTGTTCAGCGCGCCTGTCTGGCCGAAAATGCTAGAGACCGTTAGACTTACGGTCAGGAAGACCGTAAATGGTGCCGAATTTTTTTTCACTACAAGAACTCTCCCTAAATCTGCCCTGGCGAATACAAAAAGTTGGCAAAAATGATAACATCTGTTTGAAGAAAAAGCGATTAAAAGAGTTGCATGCCTAACGCTCGCCGGTCCGCTAATATCCGATGTTTTTTTGGATTTCGAGTATCGATATCGGGATTCTGGGGTTCCGATTGGGATCGCGCGATTTGTTGAAACCGAATGACCCATCTGCTTGAGGTAAAAAATCTTCAGACCCACTTTCCGACCCGTGCCGGCCTGGTGCAGGCCGTCAATGACGTAAGTTTCAACATCGACGAAGGCGAGCTTCTCGGGCTCGTCGGAGAATCCGGCTGCGGGAAGTCAATCACCGCTCTTTCGGTCATGCGCCTGATTGCGCCGCCCGGGAAGATCGCCGGCGGATCGATCAAGTTCAAGGGCGAGGAACTCACCGACGCCTCCGACGAACGCATGCGCGAGATCCGCGGCAACGACATCGGAATGATCTTTCAGGATCCGATGACGTCGCTCAATCCGGTCTATACGGTCGGGGAGCAGATCGCCGAAGCCCTGCGACTGCATCGCAAACTGAACAAAAAGGACGCATGGGAAGCGGCGATCGCATCGATGAAGGAGGTGGCGATTCCGTCGCCCGAGCGTCGCGTCGCGGACTATCCGCATCAGCTTTCAGGCGGAATGCGCCAGCGTGTGATGATCGCGATGGCCCTGGCGTGTGATCCGGAACTTCTGATCGCCGACGAGCCGACGACGGCGCTCGACGTGACGATCCAGGCGCAGATCCTCGAGCTTCTCGACGAACTGCGGAAGACGCGCAAACTCGCGGTTTTGCTCATCACGCATGACCTCGGGGTCGTCGCCGAGGTCGCCGACCGCGTTTCGGTGATGTACACGGGGCGCATCGTCGAGGAATCGGGCGTCGACGAGATCTTCGGAAACCCGAAGCATCCGTATACGCAGGGATTGCTGCGTTCGGTGCCGAAGCTGAGTTCAAATGAGATCGACAAGGTGACGCGCCTGCAGACGATCGAAGGAACGGTCCCGAGCCCGACGCAACTGCCGGACGGATGTCACTTTGCGCCGCGCTGCGCGTATCGGAAGGATGAGTGCGCGAAGGGCGACATACCGCTGCTCGACGTCGCCGGTGATGCAAAAGTAAGGTGCGTGCTTTATCGGGTTTGAGAAATAGATCGATGACTAGGGATTCAAAAGCAGCAGAAGCGGCATTCGGCGAACTCGTCGCGGTGACGGACCTCGTCAAGCATTTTCCGGTCGAAGACTCGGACGATGTCGTGCGCGCCGTCGACGGGATCTCGTTCGACATCCGCGCCGGCGAAACGCTCGGACTCGTTGGCGAGTCGGGTTGCGGAAAATCGACCGTCGGACGCTGTTTGCTGCGTCTTCATGAACCGACGAGCGGGGAAGTCTTCTTCGAGGGCGAGAACATTACGAATCTTCCGCATGACAAGATGCAGGCGCTGCGCCGCGAAATGCAGATCATTTTTCAGGATCCGTACGCGAGCCTGAACCCGCGGCTCTCGATCTTCTCGATCGTCTCCGAGCCGCTCACCATCCACAAGATCGGAACCAAGGCCGATCGGCGCGAGAAAGTCGCAGATCTTCTCAAGAAGGTCGGGCTCGATCCCGACTACATGCACCGCTATCCGCATGAGTTTTCGGGCGGCCAGCGGCAGCGGATCGGGATCGCGAGGGCGCTCGCGCTCAATCCGAAGCTGATCATCGCCGACGAGCCCGTTTCGGCGCTCGACGTCTCGGTTCAGGCGCAGGTCGTCAATTTGCTCCAGGACCTGCAAGCCGAGTTCGGACTGACGTATCTCTTTATTTCGCATGGACTTGCGGTCGTCGAGCATATTTCGAACCGCGTCGCGGTAATGTATCTCGGCAAGATCGTCGAGATCGCGGATGCGGAGGAACTGTACGAGTTGCCTCTTCATCCGTACACAAAGGCGCTGCTGTCGGCGATCCCGATCCCGGATCCGACGCAGAAGCGCGAACGGATCGTGCTTAGCGGCGACGTGCCGACGCCGATCAATCCGCCGTCGGGCTGCCGTTTCCGAACGCGTTGTCCGATCGCGATCGGCGATTGCGCGAACGAGGAACCGGAACTGCGCGAGATCCGGCCCGGGCATTTTGCCGCGTGCATCCGGATCGACGGTGAATAATGAAACGCTGGTCCGACTCGCAGCGTATCCATTTCAGACGCTTTACATAACTTTACAATTTGAGGAGAAACCAACATGGAAGAGCCCAAGAATGATTGGCAGGAGCCACCGTTGCCCGAAATGCCCGCTCCAGCGGCGGAGCCGGCGCAGATGTCCGAGATCGCGACGATCGGCAATATCTTCTTCGATCCGGGTGCGACCTTCGAAGATCTGCGTCGCAAACCCCGATTCGTGATCGGAGCGGTCATCATCGCCATACTGGCAACCGTTTGGACATTCGGATTGGCGATGCGTGTCGGTGACGACGGAATGCGCCGCTGGATGACCGACCAGTTTGACAAGAATCCTCGAACGGCCTCGATGACCGGCGAACAAAAGCAGCAGGCGATCAGCTTGCAGCTCACGATCATGAAGTACACGCGGTTCGCCGTGCCTGTCTTCGCGTGCATCGGCATTTTGCTCGGCGGCCTGTTCTATTGGGTCGGAGGCAAGGCGTTCGGCGGCCAGGCCGGGTTTCTGCAGTCGGTTTCAGTATTCATTTATTCAAGTTTGCCGCCGACGATCCTCTTTATGGTCGCAAACGTAATCGTCCTGTTTTTGAAGAGCACCGATGAGATCGACTTCGGTGCGGCTCAGCGCGGACTCGTGAAAGCGAATGCCCTGATGTTTTGGGACGGAACCGGGATGCCGGTCCTGGCGACGCTCGTCAGCGTCATCGATCTGTTCGCGATCTGGGGTTGGATCCTCGCGGCGATCGGATTGCGGATCATGAACAAGATCTCGTCTGCCTCGGCGTGGGCGATCACGATCATCATCGCGTTGATCGGAATCGCGCTGCGGGTCGTCGGCGCGTTCACGTCGGGAAACCCGAGCTAGTCGATTTCCACACAAGAGATGCCCGCCGGATTCTGCTGAAGTCCGGCGGGCGTTGTATTGTCCGCTAATCACGCGAAAACGGCTTCGTGTGACCTTCGCGTTCTTTCGTGGACAGAGTGTTTTTTCCCATCAAACGATAAATCCTTCGTCCAGACTTCGTGCTTCTTCGTGGACAAAGTGTTTTTGCCCGCGAATCACGCGAATCACGCGAAAACTGCTTCTTGTGACCTTCGCATTCTTTCGTGGACAAAATGTTTCTTGCCCATCAAACGAAAAATCCTTCGAGCAGACTTCGTGCTTCCTCGTGGACAAAGTGCTTTTTTGCCCGCGAATCACGCGAAAAACTTAGTTGCGGCTTGCGCCATTTTCTTAGGATTGCGATCCAAGAATCAAGCAACTGACACAAGTCAAAATAAATGCTGATTTCGCGTCTATTCGTGTGATGCGCGGGCAGATTCCGTTACTCATATCGGAGAGATTCGATCGGGTCGAGCCGCGCCGCTTTCCACGCCGGGAAAAGACCGAAAATGACCCCGATCCCGACGCTGACACCGAAACCAAGCGGCGGCGCCCACCACGGAACATAGGATGGAAAGACGAGCGCGATCAGCAGCGTCAGTACCCACCCGAACGACAGTCCGACGAGTCCGCCGAATCCCGTCAGCGTCGCCGCTTCAATTAGAAACTGGAGCAGAATGTCGGTTTGCCGCGCGCCGATCGCCTTTCGGATCCCGATCTCACGCGTGCGTTCCGTGACGGACACGAGCATGATGTTCATGACACCGATTCCGCCGATCATCAGTCCGATCGACGAGATCACGACCATCGCGAGCGCGACGCCCGCGGTGATCGACTGAAATTGTTCGATGATCCCGGCCGCGGTCTCCATTCCGAAATTGTTCGGTTCGCCGAACTTTACCTGACGACGGACGCGGAGCAGATCCTGCACCTGATCCTTGGCGTCATCAAGACGCCCCTCTTTCGCCACCGCGAGGATGAAAAGGTCGTCGGCGTAGGGCTTGAGCCGCAACGCTGATCCGAGTCCCATGTAAATGACGTTGTTCTGATCGTTGCTGCCGCTGCCGCCGCCGAATAACTGCTCCTTCTTTTCCAACACGCCGATGACCCGGAAGATCCGTCCCCCGACCTCGAGTTCTTCGCCGATCGCCGATCCGAACGGAAAGTAGGCTTCGGCGACGGACGATCCGATCAGACAGACGTCCGTTTTGTCGTCGGCCTCGTTCGTCGTGAACCATCGCCCTTCCTTGAGGATCACGGTCGAAGTCTTCTCAACGTCGGGCATCGTGCCTTGAAGCCTGACGCTCGAAGAGGTTTTTCCATTACGGCCCGAGACGAGCAGTTTCTGGCCGAAAAAGTTGTTCGTGATATCGAGAAACGGAACGGCGACCTCGATGGATGAAAGATTCTTCAGCGCCTCGACGTCTTCGACCGTCAACGGTTTCCGCATCCGCTCTTCCTGGCTGCGCCGGCCGGTTTGGATCGCCTTGATGTCGAACTTTCGAAGAAAGATCGAGCGCGTCCCGAACGATTCGATCTGCTTTTTGACCGCAAGATCGATGCCGGAAATGATCGACGAGATCGTCATCACGACCACGACGCCGATAACGACGCCGATGATCGTCAGAAACGAACGCAACTTGTTTGCCCTCAGCGTCGCGAAGGCCATCTTCATGTTCTCGTAAAACGCGTTGCTTTTAAGAATCATGTCAGTCAGCCCTCAGGGCCTCGATCGGATCGAGCCTCGCCGCTTTCCACGCGGGGAAGATCCCGGCAAGAATGCCGACAGCGGCCGAGACGCCGATCGCGACGACCGCCGCCCACCACGGGATCACGGTCTGAATCAGGTAATGCGTCACGATATAGCCGAGAAGCTTTGCGATACCGAGTCCGATGAACCCGCCGATCGCCGCGAGCGTCGCGGATTCGAACAAGAATTGCCGCAGAACGTCCGTCTGCCTGGCGCCGAGGCTTTTCCGGATGCCGATCTCTTTCGTCCGCTCGGTCACGGCGACGAGCATGATGTTCATGATGACGATCGCGCCGACGACCAGAGAGATCGCGGGTACGATCAGGATCACCGTGAAGATCGGCTTCAGAATCGAATCGCGAAGGCTCGCGATCGCGTCCGGCGTCAGGATCCCGAAATTGTCCTTTTCGCCGCTCGAAAGCCGGCGTTTGACGCGCATCAGCGTCCGCGCCTCGTCGACCGCCGCATCGAACAGCTTCGGGTTGATCGCCGTACCTTCGAAATAGAGGCCGCGGCCTCGGGTCAATCCTCCGAAATTGGAACCGTAGGTTTGGATCGGGAGCCAGACAAAAAGGTCCTGCGACTGACCGAAGACCGTCCCCTTTGTCGTCTGGACGCCGATCACGCGGTACGGAATTCCGCGCATCGTAAACTCTTCGCCAAGCACGTTTCCGTCGGGAAACAACTTGTCCGCCACTTCGGAGCCGATAAATGCAACCCGAACCGAGTTATTGTTCTCGGCGTTCGTGAAAAACCGCCCTTGGGCAATATCGATGTTCTCGATCTCGCCGATCACCGGTTCGAAGCCCTCGACCATGACGTCTTTCAGACTTTCGGTTCCGCGTTTGATCTCGGCGGAGTTGGGGAGCGCCTTGGCGCCGATCTTTCCAATCAACTGCGATCGTTCACGGATGTACTCGAGTTCTTCGAATGTCAGTTCCTTATTGCGGCGCTGGGCCTCGGCGATCGTGTCGGTGTTCTTGAAATCGTCGAAGCTGAAACGCCTGATCGTGAACGCGTTCGAGCCGATCCCGGCGATCTTTTCGTCGACATAGGCGTTGAATCCCTGCAGCAGCGAAAGAACGAGCATGAACGCGGCGACCGCGATGATCATTCCGAGCAGCGTCAGGAACGATCGCAGTTTGTGAGACCAGATCGCCGAAAGAGCGAGCCTAATTGTTTCGGAAAAATTCATCGTCTGCTCAATCCTAGGTAAGCAAGTGGCTAATACGCAAGGAAGACTCAGAAAGTTATTGAGAGGGATTCGAGGTTCAAATTCAAAATTCAAAATTCAAGAGCTAGAAGGTTTGACGGCGGAGCCGCTTGATTTCAGTAGAGTGCGGCCCGGAAAAGCGGAGCTTTTCCGCACATCCGGGCGCCGGAGGCGCAAGATGCGGATACGACAAATCGCGAATCGAATATTGAAAGGCCGGCCGCGAGTATGACGATTTCACCGGTCTTCATTACAATCGTGACCGCTGGTACGACGGACGACTTTGTCTTGACGTTGCCACGGCCTTCAGGCCGTGGTTGCCGGCTGTCATTGGCTCGGGCTTCAGCCCAAATTCGGCTGAAGCCGGGTTGATTCATGATCCGGACCACGACCTGAAGGTCGTGGCAATATCAAAACCAAAGCAAAAAATCGCGGCGCCTCGATTCGTGAATTTTGATCCTTGAATTTTCATTCAAGAAATACGGATTTCGAACTACTCCCACCGCAATGCGTCGATCGGGTCGAGGCGCGCTGCTTTCCACGCGGGATAGAGGCCGAAGACGATCCCGACCGCGGCCGAAACGAAGAGCCCGACAAAGATCGCCCAGATCGGGATGTAAGCCGGCAGCGGCGAGTAGGTGTTGATGAGGTAGCTGATCGCCTCGCCGAAGATCAGCCCGATGACGCCGCCGATCCCGGTCAGGATCACCGCTTCGATCAGAAACTGCGAGAGTATGCTGTTGCGCGTCGCGCCGACCGCTTTTCGGATCCCGATCTCCTTCGTCCGCTCCGTCACCGAGACAAGCATGATGTTCATCACTCCGATCCCGCCGATCATGAGCGCGACCGCCGAGATCGCCGTCAGCACAAGGTACGTCGCGCCCGTAAGCTGGTTGTACACGTCGAGCAGCGCGTCCTGCGACGAAATGCCGAAATTGTCAGGCTCGCCGAACGCGAGTCCGCGCCGCCGCCGAAGAATGTCCCGGATCTCTTCCGTCGCGGCCGGGACCAACTCGCGGGTCTTCGGCCGGATTATGATCACGAATACCGTTTCCGGAGGCCGCAGTTCCGGATAGTATTTCTGAAATGTCGTGATCGGAACGAAGACTGAATTATCACGGGACTGTCCGAAGAATGATCCGAGCGTCTCCATCACACCGATGACCCTGAACGGAGTCCCCGCGATCCTGACCTCCTTGTCGATCGGCTCGTCGTTCGGGAAAAGCGCTTTGACGACGTCGCGGCCAAGGACGACGACGTTCGAGCGCTCGCGGACGTCGGTGTCGCTGATGAACCTGCCGGTCTCGACGTACTGTGAATGGACGAACTCATAATATGGCGTGACCCCAATCCAAACCGGCGTATCGGTTTCCTTTTCCTCGTAACGCACGGTCGCGGAGATCTTCCGCTGGAGCGGTGAAACACCTGCAACCGAGCTTGCCTCGGCTCGGATCGCGTCGGCATCTTCGAGCGTCAGCTCCTTCCGCTGGCGTTCTTCTTGTCCCGGCGGGCGCCCGAAACTCGGACTGAATTTCGAAACGAAGATCGTGTTCGAACCGAGCGATTCGATCTGCTCGGTGAAAGTGCGGTTCAAACCCTGAATGATCGAGACCATCGCGAGTACCGTCAAGACTCCGACCGCTACACCGAGGATGGTCAGGCTGGATCGCAATTTGTTCTCGCGCAACGTCGCGAGCGCCATTACGGCCGATTCTTTTAGGTCATCGAAAGACATTCAGTATTCCAAGATTCCAAAGTCCACAATTCCAAGATTCCATCACTCTCGATTCCCGGATTCCGCCTCATGACGAACGCCAATCTTGGAATTTGGAATCTCGGAATCTTGGAATTTCTATTCCGCTCTCATCGCGTCGATCGGGCTCAGCAGCGCCGCGCGCCAAGCCGGATAAAGTCCGCTCGCGAGTCCGACGACGAACGAAACGGTCACGCCCAAGAACGCCGACTGCGCGCTCACAAGGACCGGAAATCCCATCAGCAGCGATAGGGTGAACGCCAGTCCGTAACCGACGACAACGCCGACGGCGCCGCCGAAAACCGTCACCGTCACTGCCTCGATCAGGAATTGCTGAAGGATGTCCGCCCGTCGTGCACCGACCGCTTTGCGCAGGCCGACCTCCTTCGTCCGCTCCGTTACCGAAACGAGCATGATGTTCATGACGACGATCCCGCCGACGACGAGCGAGATCGCCGCGACACCGAATGTCGCGAAATATATTCCGGACGTCGCGTTCTGGTAGATACCGATGAACGCGTCCTGCGATTCGACCGAAACGCCGTCGTCCTCGTCTCCGAAGGTCTTGCCGCGCCGGTTGCGCATGATGGTGCGGACCTCGTCCTTGGCGGTTTCGAAAAGGGAAGCGTCCCGGACCTGAATGTGAACCGTGATCGAGTCGCGGGCGCCGAACATCTTCTGGGCCGTCTGAAACGGGATGTAAACGAAGTTGTCGCGCGAGAATCCGAGGACTTTCCCGAACGGCGCGGCGACTCCGAGGATCTTGTACGGCACGCCGTCGACGCGGATCTCGTCGCCGACGACCGAGTCGGCAGAACCTCCCGGGAACAGATTCTCGATGAGGTCGGTCCCGATCACGCAGACGTTGCGTCCCGCGCCACCTTCCGCTTCAGTCCAAACCCTTCCGTTTTGGATCGCGACGTTCTCGATCTCGAACATCGGCAGACTGAGGCCGCGCACGGAGACGCCTTCGGAGCGGTTGTCCGCGTGCTTGACGAGGCCCATTCCGTTTACCGCCATTCCGACTCGCCAGCAGTCGCGGCAAAGTCGGGCGATCGCGTCGGCGTCCTCGCGAGTCACATCCCTGCGCTTGTTGAACTTGATCATGTCCTCGCGCGAGGTGATCACGAGAGGGCGTTTCGAGACACTGAATGCGGTCGATCCCTGAGAAGAAAATGCGCTTGAAACAGTTTGGTCGAGACCGCTGATGATCGTCATCACGGCGATTACCGACGCCACACCGACGATGATTCCGAGAAGGGTCAGGAACGTCCGGAGCTTATGGCTTCGCAAACTCCAAAGGGCGAGCTTGAACGATTCCGAAAGAACCCGAATGTTCGCGGCGAGTCGCATACCAATATTCTACGCTTTCCACCAGGGTTTGTTTAGGATTCCAAGAAATCGGGATTCAAAATTCGGGATTCAAAATTCAAGAATCAAGGTGCTGATCGTGCTGATTCTGAAGATTTCTGATCGTGGCCAATCCCCGAAGTGGGTTCGTACCCGTAAACCCGGAGCCTGTGAAACACGCGACGTCTGATGAACGTGCGTGTTTCGCACGCTTTGTTTGGTTCCGAATCGACACACCACGTTCCGCTTCGCTCCACGTGGTGCTATCGTCCCAACGCGTGCTCCGCACGCAGAATCGGGCCCACAATCCGTGCTTGTGGATTATTCCGAAAGGTTCCTAGGATTCAAAATTGAGTTCAAGATTTGAGATTAGGAACCTGTGGGAGAAGTGCGTCCGGTTCGGAGCTCGCCGCTGGTCTGCAAGAAACTCGTCTGAGCCCGAAGGGGCGCCGCAACTGTGACCCGTGGCGCGCGAAGCGGAGCCTGGGGACGGGATCCGAATCGGATTCAGCAGCCCCGAAGGGGCGCGCAAACTTGAAAACCTTCGCCGGAGCGACCCAATATCCTGTCACAACTCACAAAACAAGGAGCCTGTGACCGGCAATTTGCCTCGGCCGAACGCTACGGTGCGTTCCCGGTCAGCGTATCAAATGTCGAGCGCGTGTTGATCTAGAACAATGTCGATTGTGACGAGCGGTACTTGATCTGAAGAGTAGGGTTTGCTGCGCCCCTTCGGGGCTTGGATGCGGTTCTCGCCGTCTCCCACAGGCTTGCTTCGCGCGCCTGGGTTATCGTTTCTGCGCCCCTGCGGGGCTCGATGCGTGTTTATTGTCGACCTGCGGCGAGTTCCGAACTAGATGCATTTCGCCGACAGGCTGCAAGGATATTCCAGGACTCCAGATTCAAAGTTCAAAGTTCAAGATTCAAAGTCCGAGATTCAAATTATTCAAAATCCAAGATTCAAAGGACATGTTGAATGTTGAATCTTGAATCTTTCGAATCTCGAATTTTGGAATTCGATCATCTCACTCTTTCATCGCTTTCGATACGGCCGTCCTTGATGGTGATGATGCGGTGCGCACGAGCGGCGATATCGTGTTCGTGCGTAACCAGGATGATCGTGTTGCCCTCTTCGTGGAGCTTCTCGAACAGCGCCATGATCTCGACGCTCGT
Source organism: Acidobacteriota bacterium (assembly GCA_029557535.1). Lineage (GTDB taxonomy): Bacteria > Acidobacteriota > Blastocatellia > Pyrinomonadales > Pyrinomonadaceae > JAFDVJ01. The sequence goes on along the minus strand of JAKQII010000130.1, from coordinate 17,034 downwards.
TTTCGAGTCGAGCGCTCCGGTCGGTTCGTCCGCGAGCAGGATCGACGGGTGATTGACCAGCGCACGCGCGATCGCCACGCGTTGGCGCTGTCCGCCCGAAAGCTCGTTGGGCTTGTGCGTTACGCGGTCGCCCAGTTCGACGGATTCGAGAGCCGCGTGAGCCTTGTCATGGCGTTCGCCGGCACGCATTCCGGCATAGATCAGCGGGAGCTCGACGTTGTGAAGCGCGGTCGCGCGGGCCAGCAGATTGAATGTCTGGAAGACGAAGCCGATCTCTTTGTTTCGGATCTTCGCCAACTCGTCGTCGGTCATTTCGGCAACCTGGTTGCCGTTGATCCAGTACTGGCCGCGGGACGGTGAATCGAGGCAGCCGATGAGATTCATCAGCGTCGATTTTCCCGAACCCGACGGGCCGATGATCGCGACATATTCGCCCTTTTTGACGTCGAAAGAGACCCCTTGCAACGCGTGCAGCTGTTCGGTACCCATCTGGTACGTCTTCCAGATGTCACGCATCGAGATCAGCGATTCGCCGGCCGGGCGGAGGTTCGTCTCAACCGCAGGCGCATTTTCGTTTTCCATAAACTTATACATCGCTACGATTTATTGGCGTTCTCGCCTTCCTTTTTCTCGGCCTTTTTGACGACCGTGTCATCCTTGAGCGTATTCAATATCCTGCTTGGCCCGGTGATGACTTCCTGGCCTGCTTCGAGTCCGCTCAGGATCTGGATGTCGCTTTCGCCGGTGATCCCGGTCGTGACCTCGATAAACTTCGCCTTGTTGCCTTCGAGGACATAAACGCCCTTGATCGTCTTAGGTTTCTCGGCCGGCATCTGAACGTCGCCCTGGATCGTCGGTGACGGCGACGCTTCCGGCTTCTTCTCGATAAGTGCCTGAAGCGGAACCGCGATCAGGTCCTCGGCCGTTTTCGTCGTGATCGTCGCGGTCGCGCTCATACCGGGCCGGAGACTTTCCTGGATCTCCTTCGGGATGTCCTTGAGCTGTATGACGACCTTGAATTCTTTTGCTTCCTGAACGTTGATGTTCGTCGACAATCCGCCGGACGTCTGCGATTTGCCGACCGCGAGCGGGGTTTTCTGATAAACCTCGCCGATCAGTTCCTTCTCGCCGAATGCATCGACTTTGATCTTCGCTTTCTGGCCTTCTTCGACCTTGTCGATCTCGGTTTCGTCAACCTTGACCTCGACGTTGATCGAGGACATGTCGGCGATCGTCAGCAGCGCGGTGGTCGAAAGACCGGCAACCGCGAATTCGCCGACTTTTGACGGGATGTTCGCAATGACACCGTTGATCGGAGCGACCTGAAGCGTCTTGTCGCGCTGCGTCCGCTGACCGCGAAAGACCGCCGCCTGCTGCTCGGCGCGTTTCTGGCTCGAACCGGCAGAAAGATTGGCCGTTTCGACACCGCGCCGGGCGTCGCGCACGGATGCTTCCTGCTGGCCCGCGCGGGCCTTCGATTCCGTTACCCGGAGCTCGGCTTCCTTGACCGCGAGCTGCGAAGAACGGAGTCTCGACTGAGCGTTCCGAAGGGCGACCTGCGACGTCTCCACGCGATCTTTGGCGGCATCGTATTCGGAGCGCGAGGCGACTCCCGATTCGAGAAGATCCGTGGTGCGCTTGAGTTCGCGGTTGGCAGTGTTTAGATTCACTTGTTCGCGATCGACATCCGTTTCGGCGGCGATCACGTTCTGTCTGGCGGACGTCACCTGTTGCTGCGCGGTATCGACCGCTGCCCGCGAGGCCGTCAGCCCCTGCTCAGCCTGGGCCAACTGATTCTGGGCGGCGATGATCTGCGACCGCGCGACCTGGGCGTCTGATTGAGAAGCCTGAAGCGCCGAAAGCTGTGCGTCGGTGCTCGAATTCAGCTGCGTCGGGTCAAGCTTAACGAGCGGCGTGCCTTTGGTTACCGCATCTCCTTCCTTGACATAGATCTCCTCGATCCGGCCCTGAACCTCACTGGTGAGATTGATGAACTGGATCGGACGGATCTCGCCCGATGCCGTCACGATGGAACGCAATTCCTTTCGTTTCTCGATCTTTACCGCGGTTACTTCGGGAACGTCCTTTCGCGTCGCAAAGACCGCGGCGACGATGATGATGAGCAAGAGCGCGCCAATGCTTCCGCCAATGATGAATTTTCCTTTCCGGCTGAGTGCCATTTCCTAAAGTTCCTCTTGAATGTGTTGATGATGAAAAGTACGATCGTAACGCAAATCTTATGAATACCAAGCGTCACCGGAATACTACGTCCGGATTTTTCCGTAAGTTTCAAAAAAGTGAACGCTCAAGCCGTTTGGATTCAGCGGATTGAAATAAACAATGACTCGTGTTCGACGTTCGGCTTTCCGATTTACGAACGTCCGGAATCAAGGTAAAATACCTCTTGCCATTAATAGCTTCGACACGCAGGAAAACTTGAGATGATAAAATGCCAGTCTTGCGGAACCGATAATCTGGACGGATCGCTTTACTGCGACGAATGCGGCACAAGCCTCGGCGCGCGGAACAACGGTCCAAGCAGTTTCGCTTCCCCGGGATACCAGCCACCTATCTCGGAACCGTCCTTTCAGGCGGCGAGCGTGACGTCGATCGGTATCGAGCCGCTCATCGAACAGGTTGAACCGACTCCCGCGAATCCGTCCGATCCCAGGCAGACCGACGGCGTCCACGCGACGCTCACGATCGAACGCGGAACCGCCGTCGGCAAGGAGTTCCAATTGACCGGTGAGGAGTCGTATATCGGGCGGTGGGATGCCGACAACGGGATCTTTCCCGATGTGGATCTTGACGCTTTCGATCCGGAAGCAAAGATCTCGCGCCGGCACGCGAGGATCGTTTTTCGGAACGCGACCTATGTGATCGAGGATCTTGGTTCGACGAACGGAACTTATGTCAACAGGGGAAGAAGGTTGATTCCCGGAAGTCCGCACGTGCTGCGCAGCGGAGACGAGATCATAGTCGGAAAGACTTTCCTGCGGTTTGCTGCCGCGTAGATTCGAAATTGAGATTAGCGACGCTGAATTAGAGAACAATGTCAAATTGCCCAGAATGCGGTGAGAAAATCGCCGACCTCGATATCTTTTGTTCGTATTGCGGGATTTCGCTGACACCGGTAGCCCCGGAACCCGAAGACCCATCTCTTTCCGCGACGATTGTCGCGAGTCCACGTGATTTTCCGGCTCCTGACGTGTCCGTGAACGCGCCGGCCAACGTAGCGATTCCGGCACCGATACCGTCGCCGTTCGCGCCGTCCGGGGGCGATCCGATCTCATCGACCGACGAATCGCTTGAGTCGGTCGTGGCCGAGATGCCGGCGGCAGTTGCAGCCGAGCCGAGTGTTCCGGACCTCCCCTCCGCGGTTGAGGACGTGCCGACCCCGAAAGTCATTCTCGATCTCGAAAGCGCACGAGCTCCTCAATCTGGGGAAGTTGAGGAAGTTCGGGAATTTGCGGAAGTTCGGGAAATTGAGGAAGTTGGGGAAGTTACGGAAGAACCCGTCGCAGAGTCGGTTGCCGCCGGGCAGCCTGAGGCCGTGAGTGAGTTCGTTCCAGTTGGGGAAGTTGCGGAAGTTCGGGAAGTTCGGGAGGTTGAGGAAGTTGGGGAAGTTACGGAGGAACCCGTTGCAGAGCCGGTTGCCGCCGCGCAGCCTGAAGCCGTGAGTGAGTTCGTTCCGGTCGGGGAAGTTGAGGAAGTTGGGGAAATTGAGGAAGTTCGGGAAGTTGGGACAATTGAGGCAGTTGAGGAAGTTGCGGAAGTTACGGAAGAACCCGTCGCAGAGCCGGTTGCCGCCGCGCAGCCTGAAGCCGTGAGCGAGTTCACGCCGGTCGGGAAAGTTGAGGGAGTCGCGGAAGTTGCGGAAGTCGCGGACGAGACTCCGCTCGAGAAGTCTTTTGAAATCACCGGGGGTGAAACGCCGATTGATGATCTTCCGGTCGATCCGTCGGCGATCAAGTCGTTCGAGATAATGTCGGACGTTATCCCCGAACCGGAACTGCCGCTTACACCGGGACTCCCGTTCGTAGAGGCCGTGTCCCCCGTCGATGAACCGGAATCTCTGCCCGAGCCCGCGGCGGAACCTGTGGCGAAAATCGAAGCGCCGACGCTTCCGGCGGCTGAAGATGCTCCGGTTCCCGATACCGGTGAAACGGCGATGCCGGAAGCCGCAGCGGTCGCCGACGAGGGCGTTCGGCCCGAAATTCAACCGGAACAACCGCCTTCATCGACGAAACCCAATTTCGGCAACGGCGATACCGACGGTCGCAAGGCCGCGAAGCTGAAACCGCTCGACGAGGGAAAGGTCCTCAATAATCGCTACGAGATCGTCCGCAAGATCGGCGGCGGCGGAATGGGCGCTGTCTACCTTGCGAACGACCGCAATCTCGGCGGAATCCTCAGGGCCGTCAAGGAAATGGTCCAGAGTTATATCGAGAGCGAGCAGCAGGACAAGGCGATCGCCGATTTCCAGCGTGAGGCGATGATCCTCACGAATCTCGAGCACCCGTCGATCCCGACCATCTACGACTATTTCTTCGACGAAACCGAAGGGCGTTTCTACCTCGTCATGAAGTACATCTCCGGCGGCGATCTGTCAGCGCGGCTTCGGGCGAATCCGGAAGGCCGCCTCGACGAAAAGACGGTAACCGAGTTCGCTATCCAGATCGCGGATGTGCTCGACTATCTCCATCAGCAGGATCCGGTGATCGTTTACCGCGATCTCAAGCCGGCGAACATCATGATCGACGGTAACAGCGGACGCCTGATGCTGATCGATTTCGGGATCGCCCGTTCGATAAACAAAGAGGAAAAGGGCGTGACCGCCGTCGGCACGATGGGCTACGCACCGCCCGAGTTGTTCAGCGGGAACGTCGAACCCCGATCCGATATTTATTCGCTTGGCTCGACGATGTTCCATCTCTTGACGGGCGCCGACCCGCAGAGCAATCCGCTGCTGATCTTCGATTTCCAGAAGAATCCACGGCCGCGTCAGATCAATTCACAGCTTTCGGATCAGATCGAGCAGATCATCATGCGCTCGGTCGAATACAACGCTGACATGCGTTTCCGTTCGGCCGGCGAGTTGCGCGGCGCTCTCGAAGAACATCTGATGAATCTGAGATCTGGCAAGCTGACCTACGGGGTCAAGGCCGCGCCGTCGGCGGTCAGTTTTTCGGAACAGCTTGTTTTTTGTGGATTTTGCGGAAAGCAGATCGTTGCCAGCGACGTGTTCTGTGCGTTCTGCGGTTCGCAGCAGCCCATCGCCCAACAGAGTTTTCACCAGGCGCCCGTCATGGCCGCCCCGGCCGCGACCGCCAAGCTGTACGTGATTCTGACGAACGATCTAGACAGTTCGGGTTTCACGCTCGAGAAGGACGAGAACCTGATCGGCAGGCGCGATCCGATGTCGAACATCTTTCCGGAGGTCGATCTTTCGAAATTCGATCCGCAGACGAAGATCTCGCGGCGGCATGCCCGGGTGCGGCGCGAGGGGTCGAGTTTCCTGCTTGAAGATCTTGGTTCGTCGAATGGGACGATCCTGATGTCGGGCACCGACTCGGCGCGTCTGTTGCCGCACCAGCCTCGGCTCTTGACGAACGGGGACCGTTTCCGGGTCGGAGACACGACCCTTCAATTCTCGATCGGGTAAGTCAAAGTTTCATTTCGTATGAATGCAAAGGTTGAAAAGAACCCGGCGATCCCGCGGATGCGAGCCGAGGAAGTTGTGGTCGACTTTGACGCGGAACGGCTTCAGGCGCCGTTCCTATTGCGGTGCGGAGCGTTGTTTATCGACTACATCCTGCTGATGGTGATCCCCGTCCTGAGCCTGATCGTCGGACGGCTCTTCGGAGTTGACGGCACGAAACTGCTGACGAGCGAGATTTCGAACACCGGTTGGCTGGTGATGGTCCTGCTCGGGCTGACGAATTTCATTATTTTTCCGATGTTCAGCGGACAGAGCCTCGGCAAGATGATGACCGGGATCCGGATCGTCAAGTCCGACGGTACGGCGGCATCATTCGGCCGTATTCTCATTCGGCACACCGTTGGTTATGCGGTCACCGTGCTTTCGGCTGGAATCGGATTTATTTTGGCCGCGGTGACGCTGCGCGGACGCGCTTTGCACGATTACTTCGCGGGGACCATCGTGATCTACGGAAACCGTCGCGTTCGCAGCCATTCGAACGAGTAAGCGAAAGGAAACGAAATGCCCCAGCTCAACATCAGGACTGCTGATCTCAAGAACGAGAATTACGTTATCTCGCGGCTGCGGACGACGATCGGTCGATCCGCACGCAGCGACGTTTGTATTCCTGACGCGTTTGCGTCGCGTTTGCATGCCGAGATTCGTAAGGAAGGCGACGCTTATTGGCTGCAGGACCTCGGATCCGCGAACGGCACGCGCTACAACGGGTCGCTGGTGAGCATGCCGATCCCGTTGCTTCCCGGCGGTGAGATCCAGATTGGCGAAACGACGATCGTCTTTCAGGACGACTCGCTCCCGTCGCACCGCAGCGCGACGTTGATCGCGGATCACACCGACGCGCTCGATCCGTCGAAGACGATCGCCTTCTCGAGACGCAATCCGACGTCCGAATTTCTGGAGGCGCAGTTCACGACGCGCAACGACCTTGTCGGGTTGATCAGCAAAGTCGGGATCGCGCTCCTTTCGTCAAGCGGGCTCGACGAGACGCTCAATCAGGTCGCGTCGCTGGTCTTCGAGGCGGTTCCGGCCGAACGCTGCGTGATCATGCTCCGCGACGACGAAGCCGAGGGCGGAACGAAGATCTCGGCGGCGCGCATGCGCGGCAGGGACGAACCGCTCGAAGAAGTGCGGATCAGCCGGACCGTGATGGACGAGGTTCTCAAGAACGGCAAGTCTGTCCTCACATCCGATGCCCAGCACGATCCGCGCTACGCGAGTCAGACGATGGCGCTGCTCGGGATCCGCTCGGTTCTCGCGGTGCCGCTCAGCGTCAACGAAATGGAGGTCTTCGGTCTCGTCTATGCCGATTCGCCGACATACGAAGCGACGTTTACCGAAGAACATCTCAACATTCTGACGACGCTTGCGTCGGTCGCTTCTATCCGGGTCGAGAATGCGCGACTCCTTGAAGAGCGGTTCGAGCGCGAGAGAATGGAACGCGAACTCGAGCTCGCCAGCGAGATCCAGCAGCGGTTCCAACCGTCGGCAATGCCGATCATCGACGGCTATGAGTTCCAGGGCATCTCGTTTTCGTGTTATGAGATCGGCGGCGACTACTACGATTTCATCGCCCGCGACGACGGGAAAATGCTGATCGCGCTCGGTGACGTCTCCGGGAAGGGGACGGCCGCGGCGCTTCTGATGTCATCGCTCCACGCGGCGATCCATGCGCAGGTCTCGGCGAAGAACTCGCTGGCCGAAACGGTGACGTCCGTCAATCAGTACCTCGCGCACAACACACCCGCGAACCGCTTCGTGACGCTTTTTGCGGCGGAACTCGATCCGGTGACGGGAACGCTCAAGTACATCAATGCGGGCCACAATCCTCCGATCGTCGGTCGTGCGGACGGTCGCGTCGAACAGTTGGAATCGGGTGGGTTCCCGCTCGGAATTCTGCCGACGGCCGAGTATGAATTGGGCGAAACAAGCCTGGCGCCCGGTGAGGCACTCGTGGTTTACTCGGACGGCGTCTCGGAGGCCGCAAACCTTCGGGGCGACGAGTTCGGCCTCGATCGCCTTTCAGAGGTCGTGAGCAGGAATCTGACCGCTTCGGCATCTGGCCTGCGCGACAAGGTCGAATCGTCGCTTTCGACGTTCACGCAGAACGCTCCGGCCGGCGACGACATCACGCTTGTGATCGTAAAACGTAAGTAGACTTTTGATAGATCAGGATCCGCTTTCGCCGAGCAGCATGGCTTTGTATTGTGCCGGCAGCGAGCGGACCTTTTTGTTTTTGTCGGTTACGAGGTGGAGCGTTTCGCCTTCGGCGAGAAGCAGGTTGTCGGATTCCCGGAAGACCTCATAAACGAACTGCACGCTACGGCTGCGGATCTCGGCGATCTTCGTGCGGATCGTGACAATGTCCTCATAGAAAGCCGGTGATTTGTAGCGGCAATAGGCTTCGGCGACAACCATCAGCGCGTCATCCTTTTCTTCCATGTCCTTATACGAAAAACCGCGGGCGCGGCAGAAGTCGCTGCGTCCGAGTTCAAACCAGACGAGGTAGTTCGAGTGATGGACGACGCCCATCTGATCGGTCTCCGCATACCGGACGCGGATCTTCGTGTCATGCCATTCGTTCATTGTTGACGCTTCCCAATTGACTGAATCTAACATATCGCTCCCGAACGCCGGTAGTTCAGCGCAATTGCCGCCTGAATCGCCACGCACTGATCGAAACCAGCAGGATGCAGAATCCCAAGAGCGCAAGGAAATTCGGATACAGAACGTCCATGCCGGTTCCTTTGAGCAGGATGCCGCGAGAGATCACACCGAAATGCCTGACCGGATTCAGCAGCGTCAACGGCTGTATCCACTGCGGCATCGCCTCGATCGGGGTCATCGCACCGGAGAGCAGAATAAGCGGAGGATTGACGAAAAAGCTCATCAACTGAGCTTGCTGCTGCGAATTGACGAACGTCGCGATCATCGTTCCGATCCCGATGCCCGACAGCACGCACAGCGATCCGGATACGACGAAGAGCAAGAGGCTGCCGCGGACCGGCACGCCGAAGACGATCCGCGCGACTGTCAGGCTGAGCCCGATATCCGCGGTAAGAAGCAGAAATATCGGTGCGATCTTCGCCGTGATGATCGCCCCGGCCTCGGCCGGGGTCATCAGCAGTTGTTCGATCGTTCCGACCTCCTTCTCGCGCACCATCGACGCGGCGGCGACGATCGATCCCTGAAGCACGAGCAGCGCACCGATGAGTCCGGTGACGATGAACCACGAATTAAGAAGCGCCGGATTGTAGAGCAGCGCAACGCGCGGCGTGATCGACGCACGGGACGCACGTGGCGGTACGGAGGGTGTCTGTGCGGAGCCGCCCGGGGCCGCCTGGGGCGACTTCCTCGGCGTCGAGGCGACGATCGTTTGGTTGAGGCTGGCGACGATCCGGCCCGCATACCCGGCGGCGATCGTCGCGGTATTTGAATCAACCGCATCGACTAACAACTGGATGTTCGCCGATTCGCCACGCGTACGTTTGTCCGCGTAGTCGGACGGGATCACGATTCCGGCGTTCAGCTTGCCTTCGCTCAGATCCTCCGACATCTCGCTTTCCGACAGGTAATATCCGGTGACCTTAAACGCGAGACTCTCGGTGAACGCGGTGACTAGCTCGCGGCTTTCGGCCGAGCTGCTGTTGTCGACGACGCCGAGCCGCAGGTTTGTCACGGTCGGGTTGAGGGCAAAGCCGAAGAGCACCAGATTGACGGTCGGCGGAATGATGAGCATCACGATCAGCCGCCGGTTGCGCCCGATCTGCCTCAGTTCTTTGACGAATAATGCGAGCCACCGCCCGAGTTCGACAAACATAGCCCTCTAAGCCTCGATCTGCATTCGCCTGATCCTCATCCAGGCCATAAGAAAAAAGAAAAGCCCGATCCCGCTCAGGATAAACGGGGTCAGCCACAGTCCCTCCCAGCCGCTGCCGCGCACCAGCGTGTCGCGGACGACGTCGATGTAGTATCGTGCCGGGATCAGGTTCGAGATCCAACGGATCTGGACCGGGATGTTCGAGAGCGGGAAGATCGCTCCGGAAAGCAGGTACGACAGCAAAAATCCGACGATCTGCACGGCTTGGATCGCCGCCGCCTGGTTTGGGATCCGCACGCCGACCATAGCTCCGAAACAGACGTTCGTGAACAAATACGCGACCGTGCAGACGAACAGCGCCGAAGGATCGCCGCGGACGCTCAGGCCGAACATCGCAAAACTAAGCAACAGCGAAAGGAACCATTCTGCCAGCGCGATCAGAAAGTACGCCGCGACCTTCCCGAGCAGGTATTCCCCGGCCGTGATGCTCGAAACATAGACCTGCATGATCGTTTTCTGCTCCCCTTCGCGCGACATCGCCAGCGCGGCAAGCAGCGGCGGAAACAGCGCCAGACCCACGGCCAGCATGCTCGGCGCGATGTATTTGTCCGACTGCCGCCCGGGATTGAACCAGAGCCGCGTTTCGAGATTGATCGGGAGTCCCGAAGCCGCGACCCCGCTGACCGACGCGCTGAATTTCTGGATGACAGCAGTCGCCGCGCCGCGCATGACATTCGCCGTATTCGCGTCGCTGGCATCGATCAGGACCTGGGTTTCGGTCGATTCACGGCGGAGCAGATCGCGTTCGAATCCGCGCGGAATCACGATCGCCGCCCGTGCGCGGTTTTCGAGCAGCGCCTCTTCGGGCTGCTCGTCGGGTTTGAGCTCGACGATCCGGAAGGTAAGCGATCCCCGAAACGCCTCGACGAGGCTCCGCGAACTCGCCGTCGCATCGAGGTCCTGAACGACGATCGGAAGATCGGTGACCGAGAGCGAGATGGCGGTTCCGTTAAGCGCGAGCAGCGCGAGCGGGAGCACCAGCGCGAGCGCCAGCGTCAGCCGGTCGCGCATGACCTGCGTCAGTTCTTTTCTTGCCTGTGCGACGACGCGTCTCATCACTCCTCCAATCGGTCACCGGGGCCGCGGCGCTGCTCGACGACGGCGATAAAAACGTCTTCAAGCGACCGCGTCTCCTCGCTCGCGCCGTAAACCTCGATCCCGTTATCGGCGAGCAGTTTTTTCAAACCGTCGACGCCGCGCACGCCGTCCTCTTCGATCACGACGTGCAGCCTGTCGCCAAAGATCGACACCCGCCACGGATCCATAACCGACTTCAGAAAATTCGAGGCAGCCTGCGGCCGATCCGTGACGATCGAGATCAGGTGCCCGCTCTGCGCCGCCTTGACGCTCGTCGGCGTACCTTCGGCGACGACCTCGCCGGCAACCATGAATCCAAGCCGGTTGCATTGTTCGGCCTCTTCAAGATAGTGGGTCGTGACCAGCACCGCGACGCCGCGGTCGGCGAGTTCGTTGATCATTCTCCAGAACGCGCGCCGGGCCAGCGGATCGACGCCCGACGTCGGTTCATCGAGAAAGAGCACGCTCGGTTCATGGAGAATTGCGGACCCGAAGGCGACGCGCTGTTTCCAGCCGCCCGGAAGTTCTCCCGTCAACATTTTTTCCTGGCCCTGCAACCCCGAAAATTCCATGACCCATTTCTTTTTCTTCTCGCGTTCGGTTCGCGGGACGCCGTAAACACCGGCGAAAAAATCGAGGTTCTCCTCGATCGTCAGATCATCATAGAGCGAGAATTTCTGCGACATGTAGCCGAGCCGCTGGCGGACGAATTGCGAACGGGCACGTCCCCGCTCACCGGCGAGCTCGATCAGTCCGTCGGTCGGTTCGAGCAGTCCGCAGAGCATTTTGATCGTCGTCGTTTTGCCGGCACCGTTCGCGCCAAGGAGCCCGTAGATCTCGCCGTATCTGATCGTCAGATCGATGCCCTTGACGGCCGCGAAATCCCCGAAGTATTTGGAGACCCCCTCCGCGCCGATCGCGACGGCATCCGCCGACCGCTCCTGAAATTCACGCGAACGCGGAAACGGCGGACTGTGGTGGTCGCCCTCGAGATCGCGCAGAAGGGAAACGAAGGTATTCTCAAGCGTCGGATCGCCGGTCCGGATCTGCCCGATCGCGATGTTCTGCTTCCCGAGCGCATTGCGGGCGGCCACCGTCCCGTTCTCGGAATCGCGCACCATGACATCGAGGCGGTCGCCGAAGCGCTGAACGTCTTCGATCGCGGGCTCGTCCTGGAGGACCGATTCGGCCCGGCCGAGGTCCGAGGCGCGAACCTCAAGACGTTTCAATCCGAGGCTCGATTTCAGCTCCTTCGGCGTTCCGGTCCGGATGATCGTGCCGTTGAACATCAGTGACAGGTGCGTGCAGCGTTCGGCCTCGTCAAGATACGGCGTCGCGACGACGATCGTCATTCCTTCGGACGAGAGCGATGCAAGCGTGTCCCAGAATTCGCGGCGCGACACCGGATCGACTCCGGTCGTCGGTTCGTCGAGGAGCAGGATCCGCGGTTCGGCGATCAGCGCGCAGGCGAGGGCGAGTTTTTGTTTCATGCCGCCGCTGAGGCGTCCGGCGAGGCGTTCCGTGAAGCGGTCCATGTCGAACAGTCGCAGGTAATGCATCCCGCGTTCTTCGATGTCGTGTTTCGAGAGCAACCTGAGATCACCCATGTACCGAAGGTTCTCGCGGACCGTCAGATCCTGATAAAGGCTGAACGTCTGCGTCAGGTAGCCGGTGTAGTTGCGGGCCTCGCGCGGCGGTTTTCCGAGCATCGCCGTCTCGACGCTCGAAGTCTCGGGCATGACGCCGCCGAGGATCTGAAAGACGGAGGTCTTTCCCGCGCCGTCGGGGCCGATCAGGCCGTAGATCTCGCCGACACCGATGTCGAGGTCGATCCCGCGAACGGCCTGTGTTTTGCCGTAGTGTTTGACCAGTCCGCGAACTCGGATCGCGGATTCTTTCGATCTTCCGTTCGGCTCGGTCGGATTCATTCGGTCCGGCCCGGACCCGGCCATTCGCCGGAGATAAGGATCTCGCCGTCGGCCGGCATTCCGGGCTTCGCCGATCCGTCGGGGACCTTGATCGCCAGCTTGACGCCGACGACCTGTTTGACGCGTTCGTTTTGGAAATACGTGTTTTCAGGAGTGAACGTCGCCTCGGGATCGATCCGCGTGACCTCGGCGTCGAGCGGATGATTCGGATCAGAGTCGAGGAAGACGCGGACCGGTTGTCCGATCTTGACGTTGCCGATCTGCCCTTCGGGAACGAATCCGCGCAGGTAAATGGCGTTCAGGTTGACCAATTTGACGAGGGTCGTGCCGGCAGTGACGACCTCGCCCGGCTCGACGACGCGCGTTGTGATCGTCCCGTCGAACGGCGCGACGACGGTCAGATCGGTTCGGTTCGCGGTCACTTCGCGCAAAGCGGCGCGCGCCTTGTCGGCGTCGGCGTTGGCGGCATCGACGTCCGATTGCGCCTGCTTGAACTGCTCGCGGAGCGTTGCGGTCTGCGCTGACCGGATCTTCGGGTTTGCAAGGCTCGCGCGGGCGACGGTGAGCGCGCTGCGTGCGGCATCGACCTGTTTTCGCTGGCTGCGAACGATGCTCAGCTGCGACGCCAGCGTCGTTTGCGCCTGTTTGTACTGGCGTTCCGAGACATCGCCGGTTTTGAACAGCCGTTCGAACTTTTCGGCGTCGTACTGCGCCTGCTGGTAATTAGACTCGGCCTGCGCGAGCTGTGATTCGGCGGCCGCGACCTGCGATTCTGCCTGCGAAACGCGCCCGCGAGCATCGAGCCGTGCCTGATCGACGGTCAGATCAGACTGGTTGATCTGTTCGTTGATGACCGAAAGCTGCTGAGTGGCACGCCTGACGCGCGTTTCCGCCTGTTCGACGGCCGCCTGTGCCTGCGATTCGCGTTCTTTTGCCTGTTCGTCGTCAAGCGTCGCGATCGTTTGTCCGGCCTTGACGATGTCGCCTTCGCGGACCGTGATCTCGCGGATCCGTCCGGCGACCTTGGCGGCGATCGCGGAATCGTCGGCCTCGATTCGTCCGCTGACCTTGACGACGTTCGTCGCGGTCACCGGCCGGCGCAGGAAAAAGTACCAGACCGCGGATCCGATCAGCGCCAAAAGAACGATCGCCGGAACGACACGCCGGGCGCGGCTCGGCCGATGTGCGGGCGGCGGTGCCGGTTCGGCGACCGGCGCAACGGGATCCGCCGATGTCTGTTCGTTATTGCTCATCTTCCGTACCCTCTGTCACCGAAACCCGGCGGATTCCGCCGAGAATCAGGGAAATGTGCGTTTCTATCAGGTCTTCAGGGATCGGTCGTCCCGGGGCGTGCGGCTCGATCGAATGCCGGTAAAGCGTGGCGAAGATCACGGGTGCGATGACGCAGTAAACCACGCTTTCGACATCGGCCTCGCGGAACTCGCCGGAAGCGATCCCGCGTCTGACGATTCCGCCGATGAGCGAAAATCCCCGGCCGACGACCTCGTCGACGTAAAACCGGGCGAGCTCAGGGAAGTTGCCTGACTCGGAGATCACCAGTTTCGGGAGCGGTGCAAAGCGCGACTTGTGAAACCGCTCTCCAAAAAAACGGATGACGCTCGCAAGCGCTTCGGTCGCCGAGAGGTTTTCGCGCGCGACGGTGCTTTCGATCCTTTCGAGGTTCGGCACGATCTCGGTCCGCACGACGGCCTTGAACAGTTCTTCCTTGTTCGGGAAATAAAGGTAGACGGTGCCTTTCGTGACGCCGGCGCGGTTCGCGACATCATCGAGCTTGGTGGCGGCGAAACCGCGCTCCGCGAAACATCTGAGGGCGGCTTCGAGAATCTCGCCGGGGCGGGCTTCTTTTCGGCGACGCCAACGGGTGCCGGGAATTTCGCTGGAAGTGACGTCCGAACTCATTTTAGTTACTGACCGGATAGTAAGTTATTGCAATGAACGAGTCAAACGGACCAAAAAGGAAAAGGCCCGTCGCCGGAACGGGCCTTTGCAAGAAATTTGGCTGGGAGACAGGGATTCGAACCCCGATAGCAAGAGCCAGAATCTTGAGTCCTACCATTAGACGATCTCCCAACTGGCTGAATACTAATTTAAGAATCGCGGCCAAACTTGTCAAACCGGATATCCAACGTGCGTGTTAAGTGCAATTGCTGTATTAATTAGCGTTTCGGCGAATCGGCGTTCGGATGCGGCTTGCCACGCGTGGGTTTGACGGGCAGAATAGTAGTTTATGTCGGTGGACGGAAAGGAAATAGTCGGCAACCGGCACGCGTTTCACGAATACTACATCGAGGACAAATACGAAGCGGGGATCGTCCTGCAGGGAACCGAGGTGAAAAGCGTGATGGCGGGCCGGATTCAACTCAAGGACTCGTACGTCTCGGTTCGCGACGGCGAGGTCTGGCTGATGAACGCCCATATTTCGCCGTACTCGCATGGCAATCGCGAGAATCACGATCCGGTGCGGACCCGCAAGCTGCTGCTCCACCGTCGCGAGATCGCCAAACTGGAAAAGGAAACTACCCAGAAAGGCATGACGCTCGTCGTGACGCGTATTTACTGGAAAAACGGCCGGATAAAATTTGAGATCGGCGTCGCGCGCGGGAAGAAACTCTACGACAAACGCGAAACCGAATTGAAACGCACGATCGAGCGGGAAACTCGTCAGGAGTTGAAACAAAAGCTAAGATAAGTTATAGAATTAAACGAGTTTTGCGCAAATAACAAAATTTTATAACGAGGAATTTCATGAAAACCCAGGGAATCAATTCGAATTTTTCCGAAGCCGGCGTCGAAGCCCTCGCCGTCGCCGTTTTCAAGCAGGAAAAGGCCACCAGCCCGACGCTTAAGGAACTCGACAAACTCACCGGCGGACTTCTCGCTCCGATCATCAAGGACGAGGATTTCAAAGGTGAGATCGGGGAAACCGCCCTGATCCGATTCAGTGCCAAAGGAAAGGTCAAAGCGTCGCGGCTGCTGCTTGTCGGAGTCGGCGACAAAGCCGACTACAACGCGGCGAGCGTCTCGGGAGTTGCCGGAGCGGCGACACGCTTTTTGCGGAAGCGAAACGTGAAGAGCTTTGCGCTCATGCCGCGCTGTGAGGATGACGCCGCGACCGTTGCACAGAGCGCGGCGCAGGGATACGTTACGAGCCAGTTCGAGCTCGACAAGTACCGGACGCAGGACAAGAACAGCAAGTCGGTCGATTCGATGGTTCTGTTCGTCGAAGGCGCCGAAGAATCGGCGTTGAAATCGGGTCTCGCGCGCGGAGTGGCGATCGGGGACTCGATGAACTTCGCCCGCGATCTCGCGAACGAACCGCCGAACATCCTTCATCCGACCGAGATGGCGAAACGCGCGCAGGCGATGGCCAAGGAAACCGGCCTCAAGTGCGAGATTCTTGATGAAGCGAAGATGCAGAAACTCGGTATGGGTTCGCTGCTCAGCGTTTCACTTGGGTCCGAACAGCCGGCGAAACTGATCGTGCTCAAATACGAGCCCAAGAAATCGACGGCGAAGAAAGGCGAATTGCTCGCGTTGGTCGGGAAGGGAATTACGTTCGACACCGGCGGCATTTCGCTCAAGCCCGGTGAGGGAATGGACGCGATGAAGTACGACATGTCGGGCGGCGCGACGGTCCTCGGGACGATGCGCGCGATCGCGCTCCTCAAGCCGTCGGTGCCCGTTCTCGGCGTCGTTGCCGCGGTCGAGAACATGCCGGACGGGAGAGCGACGCGTCCAAGCGATGTCGTGACCGCGATGAACGGGAAAACGGTCGAGATCCTGAATACGGATGCGGAAGGCCGCCTGGTTCTGGCGGACGCGGTTGCCTACGCTGAAAAGCAGGGCGCGACGCGGATCGTCGATATGGCGACGCTCACCGGCGCCGTGATCATCGCGCTCGGCGACGTCAACACCGGGATCATGGGCAATGACCAGGGGCTCGTCGACGAGATCATTGCCAGCGGTAAAGCGGCCGGGGAAAAGTTTTGGCAACTGCCGCTTGGACCCGAATACAGCAAGTCGATCAAGTCAGACATTGCGGACGTCAAGAACATCGGACCGGCGCGCAAGGCCGGAACGATCATCGGCGGCGTCTTCATTCAGGAATTTATCGACAAGGCAAAGTGGGCGCATCTCGATATCGCCGGCACCGCGTGGTGCGACAGCGAGCGGCCTTTCCAGGCGAAAGGACCGACCGGAGTCGCGATCCGCACACTGGTGAATCTCGTCGAGCGCTCAGCGTAGATTGGAATTGCAAATCATTCTTGGCGAATGAACGGCCGCCGTTGGTGTCTGGGTTTCCCGGCAACATCGGCGGCCGACGCATTTGGGATAGCCGATTTCGGATTTCGGATTTCGCGGCAAGCGTTCCGGCAGAATAGACGAAGACGTTCGGATTTCGCGGCGAG
>JAKQII010000127.1 GCA_029557535.1 Acidobacteriota bacterium | reverse complement strand
TTTTTCGATTTCAGCGGACCACCCGGCGATCCGATCGTTCCCGAGAAATTCGTTTTCCCGATCGGTGAACGGTTCAACTCCATAAACCTATTGATTCTGCGACTTTGCGCCTTAGCGTCTTTGCGGGAAAACATCCTGTTCAATTGCTTTGAACCGGTTTTCCCGCCAAGGAGCAAAGGCGCAAAATTTTTGCCCGCGGATTTACGCCAATCAGAGCGAACAGAATAAACTTGCATGAGGAATGCGTCGCGTTAGGAGAATTGCACCAAGATTTGATTAGTTGCAACGGTCATGCTCTGCTTGATTCGCGTTCAGTGGCGCAGATTCGCGGGCGGGAACTTTCTTCTATTGCGTGATCTGGAATCAACAGGTACGGAGCCCCGCAAGGGGCGCCGCAGCGGTAACCCCTGGCAGAGCGAAGCGGAGCCTGGGGACGAGATCCGAGTCGGATTCAGAAGCCCCGAAGGGGCGCAGCAAACCTGAAAACCTTCACCGGAGCGACCCGACTCACTAAGCAAGAAGCCTATTACCGGCAATTTGCCTGGGCCGAACGCTACGGTGCGTTCTCGGTCAGCGAATCAAATGCCGAGCCCGTGTTGATCTGCAACAGGTTCGATTTTGAGGAGCGGTACTTGATCTCAAGAGCTCGGATTCGCTGCGCCCCTGCGGGGCTTGGATGCGGTTCTCGCCGTCTCCCACAGGCTTGCTCCTCGCGCCTGGGGTTATCGTTTCTGCGCCCCTGCGGGGCTCGATGCGTGTTGATCGTGGTAGTGCGGCAAGTACCAAACTTTGACGCATTTCTCCGACAGGCTGCAAGATTCAAGATCAGTCCAAGCGGCCTTCGTGAATCCTGAATTCGGAAATTTGAAAGCCCCGCGAGGGGCTTAATATCTTTGCGGCAAGTTCCGGACCTGAACGAATTTCTCTGACAGGGTCCAAGAGTCAAAATTCAAGAATCAAGATTCAAGATTCAAGTTCAGGCCCAGCGACCTGCTTGAATCTTGAATCTTGAATTTTGACTCAAAAAAAGCCGCACCATTTTCTGATGCGGCATCGTCCATCGAATCGGTCACGCGTCATTTGCACTTCGAGTAACCGCAGTCGCGGCAAAAATCGCAGCCCGACGCGTGTTCAAGCTGTCCGCGGCATTCCGGGCATTCGCCGATCAGGTTTCCCATCTTGTGCTCCGAAAACGCCTCGACTTCCGCCGCCGGCGCCTGCATCTTGCTGAGCTGTCGCTCCGACGCCGGAAGGTTCTTGAGCCGGCGGTCGATAAGCAGCAGGCATTCGGCGATCGCCTGTTCCGGTGACGTCAGGAGGCGCTCGTTGAACCAGACAGCATGCGTTCCGGTAACCTTGTTCAAACTGCGCGAAACTTCCTTGACTTCGAAACCGCCGCGGAGCATCTTTGACGCCAGCAATCCGACACCTTCCGAGATCGGTCCCGTCGCGAAAACTTCAAGCACGCGTTCGCCGTTGTGATTGACGGTGACATAGAGATTCACGCCGTCAAACGGGATGCGCCATGTCGATCCGCTCAGTTCGCGCGGACGCTCGATGTGGGCCGCATCGGGAATTCGCTCCACGACGACGAACTCTTGGCTTTGGCCGACCGAATCTTCCGGCATTTCCTCTGCCTGCTTCTTCTCTTCGGCCTTCATCGACGTCAACACCTGTCCTTCGCGGCTCCCGTCGCGATAGTAGCTGACGGCCTTGCAGCCGAGGTCCTTCGCCATCCGGTAAAGCTTGTCAACCGATTCGACCGTGTCGTCGGCGGCGCCGTTGCACGTCTTCGAAATCGAGTTGTCGACGTGCTTCTGCGCGCCGGCAAGAACCTTCACATGCTGGTGCGAAGTGATGTCCATTGCCGAGATGAAGTACGACGGCAGTTCGTCCATGTGCTCGACGACGTAATTGGCGGCCTCGCGGATCGAATCCTCGTTCGACTGATCGACGTCGACGCCGAGCGCCTGCGCCGCGAGCGTGTGAACGTAATGGCGTTCACCAAGCGTATCGCGCCGGACGTAGGCCCAGGAAAAGTTGGGTTCGATGCCCGACGAGGTTTCAGCAACCAGCGAGATCGTGCCCGTCGGAGCGATCGTCGTCACTTCATAATTCCGCGGTGTGAGCGGCGTCTCCATCGGGATCCCGATTTCTTCATAGATGAATTTCGCGTAGTCTTCACGATTGCCTTCGAGTTCCGGGAACGTACCTTTTTCCGCGCCGAGAGCAAGCGACGCCTTCCACGCTTCGCGGCGAACGAATCCCATCACTTTTTCCATCAGATCGATCGAATCCTGATCTCCGTACGTCACCTTGAGATTCAGGCAAAGATCGGCAAAGCCCATGATCCCGAGTCCGACCGGGCGTGTCCGCTTGACGACGTCGTCGATCTCCGGAAGCGGGAAGTGGCCGGCATCGACCACGTTGTCGAGGAATCGCGTGCTCATGTGCGTCGCGTGCGCGAGACGTACCCAGTCGATATTGGCGTCCGGGTCGGTGCCTTCGCCGCCGGCCTTGTAGAACTTGGCGACGTCGATCGATCCGAGGTTGCACGAGTTATTGAAGTGAAGCATCTGTTCGCCGCAATTGGAAATGACGATGCCGTTCGCGACAAACGAGTGCGGACCCGGAACGGTAATATCGAAGACCTCTTCCTCGCCGTCGGCGACAATATCCTTTATGGTCGCCGCGAACGACTCGGAATAAAACCCGTGTGTCGCGTCTGAAATGCGGCCGCGCAGTTTTTCGTTCTTCTCATTTTGAAGGAATCCGATCTCGTCGGCGAAGGTCGCGACATTTCGCTTTGCGATCACCAGTTCATGGTATGCCTGACACTCGTATGATTTAAGACCGCCGTTTCCGTCGGGGAGCATTCTCGACCCCGCAACGCGCCGGTTGCGGTAGACCTTCGACGCGATGCCGAAATTCAGCAGGATGCGCTGCACGCCTTCGAGCAGTTCGGACGAAACCGAGGTCAAGCGAACGCTGAGCCCTTTTTCGACGTTGCCCGAAACGGTTCCGTCAGCCGAAAAGAGCGCCTGAACAAAGCCGCGCTGCATGTTTTCGGAACCGACAAGAACATCTTTCGGAACAGATAATTTGTTTTCGGCGAGGCCCGCTTCCTCGACAAGTCGGAAAAGCCGCTCAGAACCCACTCGCGTTTCCGCGCGACCACGAACCGGGACCGCGGAAACCTCATAGTGTTTGCGGTCCGACATCGTAAGCGGTGCGGCGAGTTCATTCACGTATTCCGCAAACATGGGTGCGAGCGATTGTTCTTCACCGAAAAATGAGAGGACGACGCGCTTTGCATAGGAATTGATGTGACCGTCGCCGACCAACCACCCGAGCATTCGCCCGAGTTTCAGGCTGCCCTTGACGCCGAAGCCGCCTTTGCGGTTGAGAATATGGACCTTGTCTCCGCGCTTGAGATCGCCAAGCTGCACGTAACCGTTGGGAGTCATGATCTTGTGATCCGCCGTGGCGCGCAGCGAGT
>JAKQII010000179.1 GCA_029557535.1 Acidobacteriota bacterium | reverse complement strand
GGCGGAGAAGGCCAAGGAGTTCGTCGAATCAGGCTCCGAGATCTACAAGGGGAATTTACCCGACAGGGATCATCATTAGTATCTCTAGGGCCATCAAGAAAGAGGGTTATGTGTTGCGTCCGCAGTCTTGAGTGTTCAATGGGCTGGATTGACGAATAACTAACAAATTCAGATTTTGCTAAAGGCTTCGATGAACTGATCCCTGAAAGCGACCGAGTCAATAGCTTCGGGTGAAACCCGACGAAGCGGTTCTTCAGCTGTTAACTGCACGTCGTTTTTTCAACGAAGAACCGGTTTGATGTCATCGTACTTCAAATCATCCTGACGACCACTTTGCCCTTCGCTCTACCTTTATCGACGTAAGCCATCGCATCGTTGGTCTTGTCGAATGGAAACACCTTGTCGATTACGGGCTTGACGATACCGGACTCGATTAGCGAGGTGATTTCGCCTAGCTGCTTTCCGTTCGCGCGCATGAAGAGGAACGAATATTCCGTGTCGAATCGTTTCGCGGCGCTTTTCACTCCGAAGCTCAGCAGCCACATCACGAACTTCAGGTACCACGGCAGTTTGAGCGCGGATGCGAACTCGGGCGTCGGCGGTCCCACGAGCGAGATCAGTTTTCCGCCCGGTTTCAGAATTCGCAGGGACTTCTTGAGAATTGCCGAGTCGCGGTTGCTGTGGAGTACGACATCGTAGTCCTTCAAGACCGATTCGAAATCCTCGGTCTTGTAATCGATCACGACGTCGGCACCGAGCCGTTTGACGAGATCGAAGTTGTCTCTGCTCGTCGTCGTCGCGACTAAGGCGCCGAGATGCTTCGCAAGCTGAATCGCAAATGTGCCGACGCCGCCGGAGCCGGCCTGGATGAAGACCTTCTGACCCTTCTTGAGAGTCGCCGACTCGATGAGCGCCTGGAACGACGTCAGTCCGACCAACGGAATCGACGCGGCCTCAGTCATCGAAACGTTACGCGGCTTCCGCGCGAGGTCCGCTTCGTCAACGGCGACGTATTCGGCGAACGTGCCGATCCGGTGGTCGGCGACGCGTGCGAAGACTTCGTCGCCAGGCTTGAAGTTGCTGACTTTCGCGCCAATCTTCTTCACGACGCCGGCGACGTCGTGCCCCAAGATCAACGGCATTTTGTACGGCAGGAATGCCTTGAAATCGCCCTTCTTAATGAACGAGTCCAATGCGTTGACGCCGGCCGCATGAATCTCGACCAAAACCTCGCTCTCCCCTGTGACGGGCTCTGCGAATTCCGATAACTGGAGCGTTTCTTTCTTGCCGTAGCGGTTTAGTTTGAATGCTTTCATGTTCTTCGAATTAAAGGCTTTTGAGTTTCTTCAGGATTCCTTTTTCAAGAATGCCGTACGCGAAATGCTGGAGATTGATCAGGGTTGAGGTGCCCTTGCCGACGATGTTCCTAAACCTCGGCTTGTCCGCACGAACGACTCTGAGCACTTTTTCCGCCACGAGCGCGGGGTCTTCGGCGTTCCGCGCGAGATCGTCCGAGAATTTCGCGATCATTCCGCGAAGTGAATCGTAATCGGCAATCGTGGTGAGCGTCGAGGCCGCGTTATCGATGATGCTGGTCCTGAACGCCGCCGGCTCGATCATCGCGACACTGATATTGAATTCGCTCAGCTCATAGCGCAATGCCTTGAAATAACCCTCCAGCGCATGCTTGGAAGCCGCGTAATAAGCGGTGTTGGGAAACGAGACGAGGCCGATGATCGATCCGACCGTGACGATCTTGCCGGCGCGGCGTTTTCTGAAGTGCGGCAGGAGCGCGTTGGTCACCTTGACCGTTCCCCAGAAGTTTGTCTCGAACTGTCGGCGGCCGAGTTCGATCGGGATCTCTTCGGCGATGCCCGAAACGAGAAAGCCCGCGTTGTTAATGACCACGTCCAGGTGACCGATCTCGTCGAAGAGACGTCTGGCGAACGTGTCGGTCGAATCTTCCGAATTGAGGTCCAACCCGATCATTTTGAACGGGAACTTAGAGGCATCCTTATTCGGATTGCGACTCGTGCCGATGACGTTATAACCGCTTTGATGTAATTTTGTGGCGATCAGGAAGCCGAACCCCGACGATGCGCCCGTGACCAAGATGTTCTGTTTCATTTGTTTTTTGTCCCGCGTTAATGTTTACTTGCATTATGCAAGTGAAACCGTACCACGGGGCACTTGCAAAACGCAAGTGGAATTGAAAGGTAATTATGTCGCAAATAAAAAAGAGATCGGAATGCCCGATCAGTTGTTCACTCGACATTTGGGGTGATAAATGGTCACTGCTCATCATCAGGGACATGATTTTCTACAAGAAGAGCTCTTACGGCGAGTTTCTGAAGTCGCCTGAGGGCATTGCCACAAACATCCTCGCGTCCAGACTTCAGAATCTTGAGGAAAACGGCATCATCGGGAAATCTGAACATCCGGACAGTAAGGCGAAGTTCCTCTACAAGCTGACGGAGAAAGGGATCGATCTGATCCCGATCTTCGTCGAGATTCATCTCTGGTACGCGAAGTATTCGGGCGTGCCCGCCGAGTTCAAGGCGGCCGTAAGCGCGGCGACGCAGGACAAGGAAGCGTATGTCAGATCGATCAAGGACGCGTGGCGGAAAGCGGCGTCCTGACCGACGCCGTCTGTTCCGCGGACTCTCTGCGGAGCGGAGCGAGTGCGAATTAAGCAGAAGGACCGGGCCGAGTTTCCCATTTACGAAACGGAGCCGCGCGAAGCCCCAGCGCACGGTGCTTGATGCGCTCGGCCCAGGCGATCCAATGGGCTGGAATGACGAAGAAGCAACAAATTCAGATTTTGCTAAAGGCTTCGATGGACTGGTCCCTCTCAGGGACCGAGTCAATCGCGTCGGGTGAAACCCGACAAAGCGTTTCGGCAATGAGATTCGTCCCTGAAGGCGACGCAGGACAAAGAACCGGCTGCACGGGCGAACGCGAAGATCCGATTTTCTGCTTCCCTTTCAGGGACGGTAACTCGGGTCAGTTCATGATCGTCGGGATTCTCCCGACGCTAATAGCTACGTCCCTTACAGGGATCGGTTGGCGTATTGCACGACAATCCAAATCGCTGATCGGCGTTGTCTCTCACCCGTAATTCATTCTAGACTTTGGCCAATCCCAGATTACGCATTGGAAGAAGATTCCCGCCCGCGAATCTACGCGAGTGATCGCGAATAAAGCAGACAACTTGCCCGTTGCGATTCAGTAAGCGTTGACTGATTGCTGCTTAGAAGGCCTCTACCCGTTCACTGGCATTTGGTTGGTCACGCGTAAATTCGGGTTAATTCGCGAGAATTCGCGGGCAAAAAACTCTAACGCTTGATCTGGGTTAGTTCGCTTTGATTGGCGAGAATTCGCGGGCAAGAATCTCCAACGCATATTCGGGTTTATCGTATCATTTTCGTATATTTGCGTATCATCACGTATCATTTCTGCTTGAAAATCCGAAAATCTATCGTATCATTATCGCGTGTTTGCGTATCATAGCGTATCATTTACACCGAATAATGGAATCAAAAGTCTACAACTTTACCGTCAATTTGGATTGGAAACTAATCAATCTAATCAGCCAGATAGATCGATTTGATGCAAAATGGACGGCGATCGAGCGAAAGGAAGGACAAACGCTTAAGCAACTCAAAGGTATTGCGACAGTCCGCAGTGTCGGGGCTTCGACGCGGATTGAAGGCTCAAAAATGAGCGATGAAGAAATCGATGTGCTCTTGAAAACGATTGATATTTCAAAATTGGTTGACCGTGACTCACAGGAAGTTGCCGGGTATTTTGAGGCATTGGATACAATTTCCGAATCGTTTGACAAAATTGAGGTCAAGGAAAGCAGCATCAAAAATCTGCACAATATCTTGATGCGATACAGCCAAAAAGACGCTTGGCACAAAGGAAATTACAAAACAAACAGCAATGCGGTTGAAGCAACTTATCCCGACGGCACGACGCAAATCGTATTTCAAACAACGCCCGCGGGACTCGCGACCGAAGAAGCAGTGCGGCATCTTTGCGATTGGTATTCAGTTGATAGTGAAACGCATAATTTGGTCAAAAGCGCTGTTTTTACGTACGAATTCCTGAGCATTCATCCATTTCAAGATGGAAACGGTCGATTGAGCAGACTATTATCAACACTTTTATTGCTAAGAACCGGTTACAAATGGATTGAATATGTGAGCTTTGAACATGAAATTGAAAATCGAAAATCTGAATATTACCGCGTTTTACGAAATTGCCAGGCTGAGCGACCAAACGAAAATATTACGGATTGGATCTTGTTCTACTTCGATGCTCTAAGAAATATTCACGAACAATTGTTGAACAAATTGGAACAAAGCGGAACCGAATCACAATTGTCGCCGCGTGAAAAGTCAATCATCGCATTGATTTCAGACAATGCGGGTATCAAATCAGGCGAAATTGCGGAAAGACTTTCGATTCCGAATCCGACCGTCAAGCGAATCTTAGCGGATTTGGTCGAAAAAGGATTTATCGACAAGAATGGAACGGGACGCGGAACAAATTATTCAATCAGATGAAAATCAGGCGACACCTGCCAATACTCGCTGATGATGACAATGTTGAACTCTCACCGGAATATCTGATGGAAAAAGGCCTGGATCCGAACACAATGAGTTGGAGACGTGTCACGATCCTCATGATATGGCGCAGAATGGGCCTCAAGTCAGGTGCGGACTGGTCAGCACCTCTCGCCCGGGCAAAGAGAAAAGGATTTGCAGCGATTGAGGGATTACTGGCGGATCAAGGGGTCTCACAGGTGAATTGGACATCGGTTCAACAATTGGAAATTGCGCGGGGATTGCTGCGAAACAACGCAAGAGTTGCCAATTTGACGGAAATGATAATGCTAAGAAGCGCAACAAACCCATCGCAAATCCAGATTCCCGGACTTGGAAGTTGTGAGCCCTCGATGTCGCGCTGCCGAACTGGAGAACAATGGTCATAAGAAAAGTCATTTTTGCATTGCTTGCCCTTTGGCTACTGACGGGGCATTCTGACGCGCAGATATCGCGGCGGTCCGGACGGAAAGTCGATGAACGATCGTTCATGGTCCTCGGCGGCGAACGGCAATATGTTGAAATCACCGGCGAGTCGGACAAGAATCCCGTGTTGCTCTTCATTCATGGCGGTCCGGGCTGGCCGCAGACGCCGCAGCTTCGGTATTTCAACGCTGAGATTACGAAAGACTTTACACTTGTCGCCTGGGATCAGCGCGGCGCGGGACTTTCATTCATGGAAAACCCGGCGCCAAAGAACGTTACGCTCGAGCAGATCTTGGCGGACGCCGGCGAATTGACGGCGACGTTGAGAAAGAGGTTCGGGCAGCGAAAGATCTACCTCGCCGGATATTCATGGGGCAGCATTGTCGGAATGAACCTCGTCCTAAAACATCCCGACCACTATGCGGCATATATCGGTATCGCGCAAATAGTCAATATACGTCGCGGAATGGAGATATCGCGGTCGTGGCTTGCCGTGCGCGCAAGCGAGAAAGGCGACTCGGAAGCATTGCGAACGCTCGATAAACTTCGCAATCCGACAAAGGATTTCTGCGCCGGCGATTTGCAATGCTTCATCAAACAATACGAGCTGGTAATGAAATACGGCGGCGCCGTTCATAATCGCGAAGCCGACAAAGAAAACGAAATTGCTCTGTCCAAGTATGACGATTATAAGTCTTACGATTGGAACAAAGGCTTCGAATTCTCGGCGGCAGCGCTCGCAAAAGACATGTTCGCGGCGGATTTCAGCAACGTCAAAGAGCTAAGACTGCCCGTCTATCTGTTTCTGGGCCGCCATGACTGGAACGTGCCGTCGGTTCTGGCGGAAGAATTCTTCAACAATCTAAGCGCGCCGAAAAAGACCATCGTCTGGATGGAGAACTCGGGTCATAGCCCGCTCGAGGAAGAACCGAAAGAATTCAATCGGCGGTTGGTCGAAACTGTTCTCGATCGCCGCTGATTCCCGCGGCGTTGGGTTGTTTGTCGTTGTATTTCACCCTCGGAGCGGTGTGATGAAGGTCTATTGGTAAATCGGTCGGCCAGCAAACTACCAGATCGGACGAGGTGCCGGCCTCGTCCTTTCTGTTTTTCAAGAAATCTGTCACGACTTCGGATCATGAGGTGATTTGATATTGAGGGAATAACTATGGACAAGCTTGAAAAGAGATTACGTTTTCTGGAGATCTACGCGATTCTATCGCTGATCGTCTTTGGCGTTCTAGCGTTTTCGGCGTTCACCAAGCCGAAAGAGAAATTCGCCGAGATCGACGTTGAGCGGCTCAACGTCCGCGAAAAGAACGGGCAATTGTTGATGGTCATCGCGAACAGCTCGCGGATGCCCGATCCGGTCATCAACGGGAAAACATTCAAGACCGAACGCCCGGCGGGAATGCTCTTTTACAACGGGCTCGGCGACGAGAACGGCGGTCTGATCTTCGGCGCGGTAGAAGCGGGCGGGAAATACGGAGCGTATCACGGACTTTCGTTCGATAAATTCAAACAGGCCCAGGCGATGGCGCTGGTCTATAACGACAAATCGGGAAAATATCGAGCAGGATTGCAGATTTGGGACCGGCCTGAGATCCCTTTGACCGACGTCATCGCGATGCGCGACGAGATCGGGAAAATGCCCGACGGCGAGGCCAAGACGCAGGCGCTAAAGCAGTTGGAGGAACGGAACCTCTCGCCGACGCGCGTGTATGTCGGCAAGAACGCCGAAAAGGAGTCCGAGGTTACCTTGTCCGACGCGAAAGGAATAGCGAGATTAAGAATGTCGGTCAGTGCCGGCGGAACTCCGAAATTGGAATTTCTGGATGAGAACGGCAAAATAACTTACAGCCTGCCGGAAGACGCGAGAAGATAGCTGCGACATTCGCGCCGCTTTGGCCGAGAATCTGGAAAATAGAAATGAGCGATACAAAAAATCTAATCACCGCCCTTGAGGCTGCGCCGGGAGTGATCATTCCGATGATCCGCGAGGTTCCGGCGGCGATCCTGAAGCGCCGGCCATTGCCGGACAAGTGGTCGGCGTATGAGCACGCGATCCATCTTTCACAGTCGGACGCCGCGTTCCGCGCGCGGCTCGACCTGATCCTCTCGACGCCGGATCCCGTCATCAAGACGATCGAAAATTCAGCCGAGGACGAAGCGGGCGCGATGCTCGAGGTCGATCTCGACGAGAGCCTCGAACGATACGTGAAGGAACGTGCCTCGCTTGTCGAGCGGCTCAGGACGCTGACCGACAAAGAATGGCGGAAAACGGCGGCGCATGAGGCATTCGATCATTATTCGGTCTTTATCATGTTCCGACATGTGCTCAACCACGAGATGCTGCACGCGTACCGGATCGAGGAACTCCTTTTGAAAAAGGATTGGGACGTAATCTAGCGGCGGAGCAGCGGAATCACTTTGGAACAACTCGTCGGAGGCGCGGGCGTTCGGCGCCAAGGCTCACATTTCACTCTCTTGGGTACGATGCGTATTTGCATGGCCAAGAAGTTTGGATTTAAGATCGTTTACCTCAATCGAATCTCACCGGCAGAACGTTGCCTGGAATTCTTGCGATTCGCGATTTTCAAATCGCGCGAATCTCGTAATCGAAAAACCTGCGCCTCTGGCGCTTGATGTACGGAAATGCTCCGCATTTCCGTGGACGACCTCAACCTTGATCCGCGGCTTTGCCGCAACCTCCGAAAAATATGAAAATCTCACGGGATAACCCGTTCGTCCGCTTCTGGGAGATCGACGTTCCGACGCGAAAGATGATCTTCGAAGGCCTCGGATCAAACTCGCGGAAACTCGCGGAGTTCGTGACGACAATGTCTGACGAAGATCTCTCAAAGCGCCTGCGGATCGACAACGACTGGCTCGACTGCGAACTGACAAAGTACGAATACCTTCAACAGGTCTTTCATCACGCCACATACCACCGCGGCCAGATCGTCACGATGGCCCACAATCTCGGAGTCACCGGTGCTCCCGCGACCGACTTCCTGATCTGGGCGACACGCGGTTGATGATTTCCAAAACAATTGACAAGTCGGAACTCAAACTCGATAATTTGGGTGGACAGCGTACGCCCAATGAACTGAGTCATGATAACAACCAAAGAAAATCGAGGAGACCGATTCAGTATTCGCGCAACGGCGAAGCAGAAGGAGCTTATCGCCCGCGCGGCGTCGCGGTGTAATAAGACGATTAGCGAGTTTGTACTTGAAAACGCTCTAGAAGCTGCTGAGGCGTTGGAGTTGGATAGTGCCGAATTTGTTCTCAGCCGGGAAAAGTACGAGCAGTTTCTGGCGTCCTTGAAGGACGAAGAGGTCAAAGAAGTTTTGAATTTCGTCAAGGATTCCCGGAGGGCGAAGAAGTCGAAAAAGGAAAAATCAATCTCAGATATGTTTGAAGAGCTAAGCAGCGAGCTTCCTCTCGAGAATTGGCAGGAACTGCCTGTCGATGGGGCCGAGAATCACGATCACTATCTTTACGGGGCTCACAAGAAGAATGAATAAACCTCTATGAACGACGTATTTGCGGATACATTTTACTGGATTGCCCTCGCCAATCCGGCGGACCAATGGCACCGGGCCGCGAAAGAGTTCGCCGAATCCAATCCCGAAACGCGGTTAGTCACAACTGAAGAAGTATTGACGGAATTCTTGAACTACTACGCCGGCTCGGGGGATCGGCGTCGCACTATTGTCGGAGCAATGTGCGAGCAAGTCATGGCTCACCCGGATGTGACGGTTGTTACGCAGACGCACAGTTCGTTTATTATGGGATTGAACTTATACCGCAAGAGGGACGACAAAGGCTATAGTCTGACGGACTGTATCTCGATGTCGCTGATGACCGAGCACGGGATCGAAGCGGTTTTGACCCACGACAATCATTTTGCGCAAGAAGGGTTCATGATCTTGCTGTAAGACACCGGCTATTCATTGCTTCCCGACGCTTTTTCCGTTCGCTGAATAGAATTTCCTGAGCGGGTTGTTCTTGAGCAGATCGAGTCCGCGGATGACCGTCCGAGCGTTCAGTTCCGCCACGGCGAGGCTCGTGTGCGTGTGCGCATCGGCGAACAGCGGTTCGACCTTTTCGATGCCGAGACTGTCGTATTCGGCGGCGATCAGTCCATTGAGATCGACGAACGCCGCCGTCTCCCTCGCCGTTGCGGACAGTCGAATCGCCGACGAGAAAGACGTCGGGCAACTTCGGATCGGCCGGTTCGGGAAGCGGTCGGCGCGGCGCGGGTGGTCTGATTTCCGCCTTCGGAACCGCGTCGCCTTTTTCGGAAAAGTATCCGCAGACCGAACAATTTCGGATCGACTTGAACTCGGCGAACAGAACGTCGCGACGCTTTTTCCGAAAGACCATACGCACACCGGTCCGGAAGAAGCGTCGCGACGTTCTGTTCGCCGAGTTGTTCGTATCGGTCGGCGACGAGATTGGTCAGATCGATGAAATCGACGCCGCCCATTTTCGCAATCATCGCCGCCCACGCGCTGAACTGGCCCGAGCCGCGCTCGACCTTCCCGTCTTTCCAGATGTTCCGGACGGTCAGTGACAGGATCACCGGAGTCGCGCCTTTGCTGCGTGTGTCGGCGACGAACTTTCGCATATACCAGCCGAAAGTATGGACCGTTTCCTTCGTTCCGTCCGGCTTCGTTATTTCCTTTGATTCCTCGCCGAGTCCGGGAAGCGATCCGCGGGCGGGTTTCTCTTCGATAGGTCCGCCGTCGTTGTGCCCGAACTGGATGAGGACCACGTCGCCGGCTTTGATCTCCGTCAAGACCTTTTCCCACAGTCCTTCGGTGTAGAACGTCCGGCTGCTGCGTCCGGCGCGGGCGCGGTTGACGACGTTGACCTTTGATGGGTCGAAGAATGACTTGAACGGATCGCCCCAACCGAGTCCGCCGTTCGCGTTGTTGTTGGCCGTCGAATCGCCGATCACGAACAGGCTCGGGAGCTTCGGATTCAAAGGCGTCGGCGAAGGAACTTGAGCGCCTGCGTTGAACGCCGCGGCGAGCAAGCAATAGACCGAAAACGCGAAAATGCAGGAAAAAATGATCTTGTCCATATCAACGGAATCCGTGCGTGCAAAAAGATTGGGTATAATGCGAGCATTAAGTTAACCGATTAAATCACTAAGTTCCACATTGCGTGAACACAATTGATCCGAGCGTTCACAGTAGACAGGCTGTCAACGGTATCATGTACGATTAAGCTGACGGATTAAACTTCATATGATCGAGGAGTAGAATATGGCAAAAGTAACCGGAATCGGCGGTGTGTTCTTCAAATGCAAGAATCCCGACAAGGTCAAGGAATGGTACACGACACATTTGGGTGTGGACGCGGGTCCGTGGGGCGCGACTTTCGATTGGCGAGACGCCGATGATCCTGAAAAGGCAGGTTCGACCGCCTGGAATCCGTTTCCTGACACGACCAAGTACTTCGAGCCTTCCACAAAGGAATTCATGATCAACTACCGGGTCGACGATCTTGAGGCGATGGTCGAGCAGCTCCGAAAGGACGGCGTGACGATCGTCGACGAGATCGAATCCTTTGATTACGGCAAGTTCGTTCACATCGTCGATCTTGAAGGCAACAAGATCGAACTTTGGGAACCCGCCGGGGAATAGGTCGGCGATATGAAGACGATCGGACTGATCGGCGGGATGAGTTGGGAAAGCTCCGTCGTCTATTACCGGATAATCAATCGGCGGACGCAGGAGATCCTCGGCGGCTCGCATTCGGCGCGATCGTTGATGTACTCGGTCGAATTCGACGAGATCGCCGATCTGCAGCACCGGCAGGATTGGGCGCGGCTTGAGGAGATCATGATCGATGCCGCGCAACGATTGGAACGGGGCGGGGCCGACTGCGTCGTCATCTGCACGAACACGATGCACATGTTCGCCGAGGAGATCATCGCGGCGGTCAAGATCCCGCTGCTTCATATCGGCGACGCGACGGGCGAAGCGATCGCGAATGGCGGTCTGAAGAAGGTCGGGCTGTTGGGAACGAAATTCACGATGGAGGGCGATTTCCTCAAAATGCGCCTGGCCGAAAAGTTCGGGATCGAAACCATTATCCCCGATGAAAGCGACCGCGAGACTGTCCATTCGGTGATTTACAACGAACTCGTGAAGGGCGAGATCAAGGACGATTCGCGTCGGGCCTACCTCGCGATCATCGATAAGCTGAAAGCGGCCGGTGCCGAAGGCGTCATTCTTGGCTGCACCGAGATCCCGCTGCTTGTTTCGAGCGGAGATACAGAAATGGGTCTGTTCGATACGACCGCGCTTCACGCGGAAATGGCGGTTCAGTTTGCCCTCGGATGAGGAATGATTAAGGGATATGCGCGAAAAGATCCGTCCGATAATCAAGCCGGATGAGTTGTTGAGTCTTCGCGGCGCCGCCGATCTTCTGATCTTCGACGCGAGCAACAATCCGAATGCGCGCGCCAACTTCGACGCGAGTCATCTTGCCGGCGCGCAGTTTGTCGATATCAATTCGCAGCTTGCCGATATAAAGGCGAACCCTGCTGATGGCGGACGGCATCCGTTGCCGACGCCGGAAGCATTTGCCGCCACGCTTGCGGAGCTGGGGATCACGCCTGCGAGCCGCGTCGTCGTTTATGACGACAAGAGCGGAGCCAACGCCGCGGCGCGAATGTGGTGGATGCTGCGGGCGGTCGGACATGAACGGGTGCAGGTGCTCGACGGCGGTCTCGAGGCCGCGGTCCGCGCCGGGTTTCCGGTTGCGGTCGGCATCGAAACTTACGAAAGAGGACAATACGATGCTTCGGAATGGAACTTGCCGATCGCCGATTTGGCGGAAGTGGACGCTGCCTCGGCTGACTCGAAATCGCTAATCATCGACGTCCGCGAAACGCCGCGCTACAACGGCGAGACCGAGCCGTTCGACAAGGTCGCGGGACATATCCCGAACGCCGTCAACATACCTTTTGCCGAGAATCTTGATTCCGACGGGTTCTTCTTGCCGCCCGACGTGTTGCGAGCGAAGTACGCGGCTCGTCTCGGCGCGCACGTTGCCGGAAAAGTGATCGTCCATTGCGGTTCGGGCGTGACCGCGTGCCACACGCTGCTCGCGTTCGATCACGCGGGGATTGAGGTCCCGAAACTCTACGTCGGTTCGTGGAGCGAATGGTCGAGCAATGATCGGCCGATTGCTACCGAGATTGACTGAAAGGCATCGGCTTCACATCCTGATATCCATCACGCGTTTCTTCTTGCGGCTTTCTTCAGCCATGAATCCCATGACGTGACTTTCGATCGACTGGTCGATCGTTGAGGTCAGCAACGACGGATCCTTCTTTGAGATCGCGAGAAGCCAGTCGTTGACGAGCCGCCAGTCGCCGCCGCCGTGCCCATCCGATTCTTCTTTCCATTCCGTCTTCTTTCCAGTGAGAAAATCCGTGTGTGTCATCGACGTCATGTCGCCGACGACGTCGCCCAACGTTCCCATGACACGCGTCCGGCGGCCGTCGTACGAGGTGAAGGCCTCCATCGAGAACGAAGCGGTGACGTTATCGTCAAAGAGAATGTTCGTCGTGTAATGATCGGGCTGATCGTTGTCCATTTGATAGACGCATCGGCCGTAATTGGTTGTTTTCAAACGATCCATCAGGAATGCGTCATGTTCGTCCTTGTTGTCGGGAAAGTCGAAGACATACGTCCACGATCGTTTTCGGTAGTAGATCTGAAGTGCCGAATACGGACACGAAGCCTCGACCTTGCAGCCGTTCGTGCAGCGCGGCGTACTGCCTTCGGGAGCGTTTTCCTTGCGGAACCAGCTCAGATCGCCGAACGCCTGAATCGCCTTCGCGGGCTTTCCGAGCATCCAGCGAAGAATGTCGAGGTCGTGGCACGATTTGGCGAGGATGATCGGCGTCGTTTCCTTGCTGTTGTGCCAGTTTCCGCGGACGTAGGAGTGGCTCATGTGGATGTGATGGATCGGTTCGAGATGCTGAATTGACACGACCTTGCCGAGCACGCCGCTTTGGATGATCTCACGGAGCTTGATGAAGTACGGCGCGTAGCGAAGAACGTGGCAGACGGCGACGATCCGTCCCGTTTTCTTGGCAAGTTGCAGGATGTCGCGGCATTCGCGCTCGCTCGGCGAGATAGGTTTCTCGAGCAAAATGTCGTAGCCCATCGCGAGCGCCTTCATGCACGGCGCGTAATGCAGATTGTCGGGTGTCGAGATGATGATCGCGTCGGCGAACTTCGGCCTTTCAAACACGCGTTCCCAAGTGTCGAATCGATTCTTTTCGTCGATCTGATGCTTTTTCGTATAGCGGTCGTTGCGGATCTTGATCGGTTCGGCGACGCCGACGATATCAAGATTTCCGGGATATTTGAGCGCGTAGTTTCCGTAAACGTTGCCGCGAGAACCCGCGCCGAGCGTGATCGCCGTGACCGGTTTGTCGAGCGTCAGATCGGACTTGAAATGGAGTTCGTTGAGCCGCGTCGTTTCTTCGGCGGAAAGGATCGCGTCGGGCATCATCAGTCCAGCACCGACGGTCAGCGAGAGCGTCTTAAGAAGTTGTCGTCTGTCGATCTTGGTCATAAGTTCTCCGGAAAGCGCAATGGTAACGAGTCCAATCTATCCCAACTTTGCGCTGGAACGAAATGATAGCTATCAAAGTAACTTTGCGTCTTGGCGTCCTTGCGGGAAAACGTGCTTGGATCTCCGCGGACCGGACCGTCGGCAATCGGACGGTAATTCTCCCGAATTTCGCAGGCGAAAATCTTCCACCCCTGAATTGTGTTTATAATGGTTTCAGGCCCGAACGGAACGCCGAACGGCCCTCAGCAAATGAACCAGGATATCGTCGCATATTACAGGGATCGCGCAGGCGAATTCGAGGACGTGTATTCGAATCCCGAAGAACAGGAAGATCTGAAAACGGCAACCGACCTCTTCTGCGGACTCTTTGCGGGAAAATCGGTGCTCGAGGTCGCGTGCGGGACGGGCTGGTGGACGGAACGCATCGCGCGGGTCGCGGAATCTGTCCTCGCGATCGACATCAACGAAAGCATGATCGCGATCGCGAGGGAAAAGAAACTCGACGGAAACGTTTCGTTCGAGGTCTCCGACATTTTCGCGTTCGCTACTGACGCCAGGTTCGACGCCGTCTTCTGCGGCTTTATCTGGAGCCACATTTTGCTTGAGGACCTCGACCGCCTGATCGCCCGGATAGACGGGTTCGTCAAACCCGGCGGAGCGATAGCGTTCATAGACTGCAATCCCGTCGAAGGGACGAAGCATGATCTCAACCGCATTGCGAAGATCGACGAGAACGGAAACACATTCCAGAACCGCACGCTGCGTGACGGATCGGCCCATCTCGTGCTCAAGAACTTTCCGGATGAGAGATTCATCCGCACGAAGCTGTCGCCGGTTTGCCAAAAGATCAGGTACATCAAACTGCGATATTATTGGATCACGATCTGCGAATCCGACCATGACTGAGAATCAGGCCATCTACGAGATCAATCAACGCCACGATCTTCTTAAGCTGTGGCGCGACCTCACGCCCGAGCAAAAACGAGAGGTCCTCAAAGACTGCGCGGTCGCCGATTCACACGAAATCGAACGCATCATCCGCGGCGTCATCGAAGGACAGCGAAGACTCTTCTGAATTGGCCAGACACTGTCGTTGGAGTCAATCGATCGCGCTCGACGCCCTGGCGAATTCTGCCATCCGATCGTCCAATTCCTTTTTTGAGGAATTCCTGCGTCAATAGCAATATCTAAATGCAAAACAAATCAATTCTGCCGTTCTAACAGAAAAGAAAGGATGGCAATTGACTCGGAATTGCAGTGTTGCGGGTCCGGCTGTGTAACTTGTTTGTCTTGTACACAACAACGCAGTTGATTTTGTTTCAAATTTGTATTAAGTTGTTGACATCATTGTATTTGTGTTGCGACGAAGATGATCCTAAGTAAGTTCATCTCGCTTCGCTTGCCAACGCCGAAGGTTGCAACGGATTGCATCGGAATTTACGGTTCCGGGAACATCGCGTATCTTTACGCTTTCGTTCTCCCCGGGCCAATTGGAGTAGAGAATTATGTTTAACGCTACGAACCGAGAGAAGTCTTTTATGTCGCTCAAGGTCTTCGGGCTCACGATCGTCAGTATTTTGGTATTGGCGATTGCCGGAATGTCCCAGGACCTGCCGCCGACGAACGCCCAAATGCAAACCATACCGTCGGGTTCGTATGTGATTGCGATGGACAACACCAAACAGAATATTGGTGCGAATTTCAATTTGAAAGCCTATGGACTTGTCAATCATTTGCTGCAGAACGGAATCCCTGTACTGTGGGCGATTAAGTCCGGGAAAACGAAGGATACGAACGATTTCACGGTGAACGCCAAGCGGATTAAGCCGACCGCGATATCAACTGCGAGTCTGGGGTTCGCGGGTGGTCCGTTCATTGTCCGGCAGGAAAACGCAGCCGCGGCACTGCCCCTTATCACCGCATTCGGCAACAATGTTGCAGTCTATGAAACGACCGCATCGGCAAGCATTGACATTCGGTACACCCTCACCCACAAACCGTTAATCGCCGTCGGTTTGGCCAACGGGTCGAACTCCGACATTCACAAACGGGTTTTCAACGATGCCGGTATTCCGGACTACATCGACTATGACGATTCCACTGTAAATGCAACCAGTTGCGTGACCCTGATCGCTCAGCCGCACGTCGACGCCGCAAATGGAGATCCCCATGTCGCGAATTACAGGCAATTTTCGTTGAGCGGCGGGAACGTGTTCTATCAGTGCAAGGCCATCGAAACTTATGAGAACGACCTCGTTAACGGTCTTTTTCAAACAACTGCCGGTTGGACGCTTGCCAATAGCTCCAGTACGAACTTGAATTATCCGAATCCGGATATGCCGCTTTCACAGTTCATCGGCGGAATTGACGGTGACCAATCGGGATACGAGACCGATTTCGTGTTGGGCGGCGGTTCTTCGTTGCAAAACGGCACCTTCGCGAGCGCACAAAACAGGTTTGGCGCACAGGCATACATCGCCACGACCTCGAAAGTTTTCTACGGCGGTCCGGGCGGAATGATCTTTGAACTTGGCGGTCACGATTATCGCGGATCAGGAACTGCAAGCACTAATATCGAGGACCTGAATGCGCAACGCATGTTGCTCAACGCGGTCTTCGTTCCGCCGACACGCCCATTCGGCTGCGGCCTCGATACGCCGACCATCTATGGCTACAAGTCAGCCCAAATGACGACAGACGTCGACAGCGACGGCGCCATCAACCCCGGCGATACGATCACTTGGACCATCAACTATGTGAATGTTGGTGCGGTCACAGTCAATAGTTTTCAGATCAACGACACTCTGCCGGCGGGAATGACTTATGTTGGCCCGTTGACGGTTACTGTCGGTGGAGGCGCAACGGCGTCCGCAAATGTCGGTTACGCCGGAACGGGAGGATTGCTTGCCGCCGGCGCGGTCCTGCCGCCGAATGGCCGAATCACCGTGCAGGTGAAGGCGACAATCAGTTTGAGCTACATCCCACCCGGGACGCTCAATAACCAGACCGGCGCAACCGGTACTGAATTGTCGTCGACCGTGATCAACTCAGACAATATCGATGCGACGACGATCGGAACACAGGGTACGTTCCCGCCACCACCGGCGGGCAGCGTTCCGCAAACGCAGAATTCGAGTATTGACCCGACGTCGGTACCTGTTGTGGCCGTACCTACTGCCGCGAACGCTTCGTATTCCGGAAGAATCGTTACTGTCGGCGGGGCGGGGATCCGGGGCGCGGTTGTCACGCTCTACAACACTTCGACGATGCAAACACATAGTGCGACTTCGAATACGTTTGGGGATTTCACGATCCAAGATCTGCCGATTGGAGATTTCTATATACTTTCCATTACGCATCGAAGGTATTGGTTCCCGATCAGCAATACAGGTTTTGTCGTGACCGATGATGTCGTTGGCGACAAGATCATTGGTATGAATTAAGTCCTGTCGGAACCGGACGCTGACGATCACTTTGATTTAAGCGGCCGGATTCCTCCAATCCAGACATCGTGCGGAACCTGCGGCGCGGGGGACGGCGATCCGTCACAACCAAGGGTCCGGGAATTTGCTGAATTTGCGAGTTCCCGGACTCTCTTTTCTCACAGACTTCGGAGACCACTCCCAACCGATCGATCAACGACATCCCCGGTCTACTGCCCGAAATCAATTGGAACGGGTGGTACCATTCATATCGCGCGCAAGGAATTTCCCGGGTATTTGGGAATCATAACGAAGCATCAGTGCTTTCCCATAATTGCTTGAGTATTGGTATTCAGGGAAGCGATCGCCTCCTCTCACGCTAAACTGCTCAATCCCATCGATGATCCCGCGGCGGTCCGCGCAGTTTGCGTTGTTCGGCAAGCGTTGTTCGCGCTCCCTGATCAGATTTCGGATCAAAAATGCATTGACATAATGTTTCAACATCGTTTACTCTTTTTGTAACTGCTGTGCACATCAGCAGCACCACTCCCCCTTTGAACCCTCCTGTACGACGTTTTCCGAAATATTCTTCATAAGAAAAGAGGATAATCATGAATTCTATTGCAAAGCTGGCGTTTGCGTTGCTTCTCGGTGCTTTGTGCTTGACCACCACTGACTTTCGCGTAAATGGTCAGGACGATCGGTTCGTTCGTTCTAAGAACGCTATTCCAAACCGTTACTTGGTTGCGTTCGGTGCCGAGCCGGATGGCAAGTTGATAAATTCGTTCGAAGTCGAAGCTTTGGCCGATTCGATCGGGAAAGACTACCGCGGACACATCCAAAAGGTTTATTCAAATTCGATCCGCGGGTTTGCGGTTGAAATGTCGCCCTCGGATGCAGAGCTAATGAGCAAGGACCCTCGTGTCAGATTTGTCGAGGAAGACAGCATAATTACCGTGGACGGGTCACAGTCGAACGCGACTTGGGGACTGGACCGGATCGATCAGCGCACTCTGCCGCTGAACGGGACGTACGTATACTCCCCGAGCGGTTCCGGCGTTCACGTTTATGTCGTTGACACGGGAATTCGGTTCACACACTCGGAATTCGGCGGACGAGCTGTTCCGTCGTTCGATGCGTTGCTCGACGGGCAAAACGGCAATGACTGCAACGGACACGGGACACACGTATCGGGGACCATCGGCGGGACAACGTACGGAGTCGCCAAGAACTCGATTCTCCACTCCGTTCGGGTTCTGGGATGCAATGGCACCGGATCGGTTGCCGATGTTGTCGCCGGTCTTGATTGGATCGCCGCGAACCATTCCTATCCGTCCGTAGTCAACATGAGCATTGGTGGCGGCGTCTCGCCACTTCTTGATTGGGCGGTCAGGAACATGGTGAATTCCGGAATTCCGGTAGTTGTTGCGGCAGGTAACGGTTACGGCGACGCATGCAGTATGTCTCCATCTTCGGTCACTGAAGCGCTCACTGTCGGTGCGACCGATAATCAAGATGCCAAAACCGACTATTCAAACTCGGGAAGTTGCGTTGATCTGTTCGCGCCGGGCGACGCGATCACTTCTGCCTGGTGGCTGGGTGATGGTTCAACCAACACAATCAGCGGAACGTCGATGGCAACGCCTCACGTGACCGGAACAGTCGCAAGCCTACTTGAGACACAACCTGCGGCCACGCCGATTGAGATTGAAACACAGATCAAATCGATGGCAACGCAGAACGCGATAACGAATCTTGATCCGGCAACGGCCAACCTCTTGTTGTTTTCGCAATCGGAGGAGCCCCAAGTCGGATGTGCCGGCACCGAATTCAGCGGCTCATTGGCGCGGAAGCAGTCCAAATATCATTCCAGCTCAAACGGATTCGCGGCAGGGACGGGAACTTTTTCCGGCGCACTGGCACTTTCGAGCCCGGCGGTGTTCTCGGTGAAACTTGAGAAGAAATCCCGTTTGTCTTGGCAAACGGTTGCCAGTTCGTCGGCGAACGGAACCATCACTTATAGCGGTTCGGCGGGCACCTACCGCTGGAAGGTGCAGGCGACCTCAGGAAGAAGCGAATACACGCTCTGCTCAATCGTTCCTTAGCCGGACCTCTTTCCAACACACCTGGGCAATCTATGTTGCCATCGGCCGGTCGGTGATTCCGACCGGTCTTTTACTTTGAGAATCCGCGCTTTTTCATCAGCGCTTCGACCTGCGGGTCGCGGCCGCGGAAGAGACGGTACGCCTCCGCCGGGTCCATCGTGTTCCCGACGGAGAAGATGTACTTCGTCAGCCGCGCCGCGACCTTCTTGTCGTAAGGCCCTCCGCCTTCGCTGAAGGCTCCGGCGGCGTCCGCCGTCAGCACATCGGACCAAAGATAGCTGTAATAACCAGCCGAGTAGCCGTCAGACGCGAAGACGTGACCGAACTGCGGGGTCCGGTGTCGCATGACGATTTCTTTCGGCATTCCGAGTTCGGCGAGCGTGTCCTTTTCGAACTTGTCCGCGTCGATCCTCTGCGATCCGGCAAGGTGCAGTTTCATATCCACGAGCGCGCTCGCCAGATACTCGACCGTCGCGAAACCCTGATTGAAGGTCGAAGCCTTGTTGATCTTGTCGACGAGTTCCTGCGGGATCGGCTTTCCGGTCTGATAGTGAAGGGCGAACTTCTGGAGGACTTCGGGTGTCGAAAGCCAATGTTCCAACAACTGCGACGGGAATTCGACGTAATCGCGCGCGACCGCGGTCCCGGCGAGTGACGGATAGGTGACGTTCGACGAAAGACCGTGGAGCGCATGCCCGAATTCATGGAACAGCGTCGTCGCGTCGTCCCACGAGATGAGAACCGGTTCGCCCGGCTTTCCTTTGACGAAGTTCGAGTTGTTCGAGACGATCGTCGTCACCACGCCGTCCATCTTTTCCTGACTGCGGTAGGCGTTCATCCACGCGCCTGAACGCTTGCCGTCGCGGGCATAGGGATCGAAATACCAGAGACCGATGTAGCGACCGGTCGTCTTGTCGGTGACGCGCCAGACGCGAATGTCCGGATTCGCGGTGGGAACGTCGGTGACCTGATCGAATTTGAATCCGAAGAGTTCGCCGGCGACCCAGAACATTCCTTCACGGAGCTTCTCGAGCTGCATGTACGGCTTGATCTCGTTCTGGTCGAGGTCGTATTTGGCCTTTCGGACCTTTTCCATGTAGTACTTGTAATCCCAGGGTTCGATCTTAATGCCCGCCTTTTCCTTATCGGCCAGCGCCTGCATGTCGGCAACCTCTTCACGGACACGCTGAACCGAAGGCTTCCAAACGGCGGTCAAAAGCTCCATCGCGCGCTCCGGCGTTTTCGCCATTGCATTCTCGAGACGCCAGTGAGCATGCGTTTGGTAACCGAGCAGCTTCGCGCGTTCGGCACGCAGTTGGAGAATCTCGGGAATGATCGCGTTGGTGTCGTTCTTGTCGCCGTTGTCGCCGCGGTCCACAAACATTTTCCAGACCTTCTCCCGGAGATCGCGGCGAGCGGAATAGGCGAGGAAGGGATCGACCGACGAACGCGTGTTCGCAACGACCCATTTGCCCTTTTGGCCCTTGCGTTCGGCGACCGCCGCGGCCGCGTCGCGAAGTGATTGAGGCAAACCGGCAAGGTCGCTTTCGTTATCGAGAACGACGAACTTTTCCGTCTCGTCCGCCAAAAGGCTTTGGCTGAACTTCGTGAAGAGGCGCGCGAGCGACTGATTGATCTCTGTCATCCGCACCTTTTCCTTGTCGCCGAGCTTGGCGCCGGCGCGCACGAAATTCGTGTAATAGCGCCATGTCAGCCGCTGCTGCTCGGTCGTCAGCTTCTTTTTCGCGGGCGAGTTGTAAACGGTCTCGATCCGTTTGAAGAGGGCCTGATTCTGCGTGATCTTGTCGCCGAATGCCGCCAGCGCTTCATCCATTTCACCTTCGACCGCGCGGAACTCCGGAGTGCTCATCGTCGTCGACCAGACGTTGTATATCGTGCTGACGCGGTCGAGGGTCCGCCCGGTCCGTTCGATCGCGGCGATCGTGTTATCGAACGTCGGAGCGCTTGTCTGATCGGCGATCTTGTCGATCTCGGCGAGGTTCTCCCTCATGCCCTGTTCGAGCGCGGGTTTGAAATCCTCGACGCGGACCTTGTCGAAGGGCGGGATTCCGCCGTACGGTCCGGTCCATTCCGCCAGCAGCGGATTCTGCGGCGCTGCCGCCGCCTTGTTGCTTTTCTCAGGATTCATGTTCATCAGTGCGGTCGCCGTTATGACGGCGAGCATCGTTAATATGACGTATCGCATAGGACCTCCAAAGGTGTGTTTTTCCTATGATAACTGAATAAGTAGCCAGTAGACAGTAGACGGTTCAGCGGCGCGCTACCGCGCGGCGAAAATGGTTCAGCGGCGCGCTACTGCGCGGCGAAATTGTTCAGCGGCGCGCTACTGCGCGGCGAAGCGGGAGAGAAGTAAAACGTAAAAAATAAAAAGTAAAGGTCGGAGCTTTCCTTATCACCCCATTCCGCTCACCCGCAGTGCCGGATGACCGCTCCCGGTACCGACTTTCACTTTTCCCCTTTTCACTTTTGCCCTTTTCCCCCTTTTCCCTTTTTCCCCCTTTTCCCCGTTTCACTTTTCCCCTTTTCACTTTTCCCCTTTTCACTTTTACCCTTTTTCACTTTTCCCCTTTTTCACTTTTCCCCTTTTCCCCTTTTCCCCTTTTTCACTTTTCCCCTTTTGTCTCCGTTCCCAGACAAGCCTCCGGTACTCCCGCGGCGAAGCGCCGTATTTCGACGCGAAGTCACGCGTAAAATGGCTATGGTCCGTGAATCCGACTTCGCGGGCGATCTGGTTGATTTGACGAAAAGTTGTTTCAAGCAGATTCTTGGCTTCTTCGAGCCGTTTGTCGCGAAGCCAGGCAATTGGTGTGTTTCCGACAGATTCCTTGAACAAACGATGCAAACGAGGTTGTGAGAGATCGACAGTCTTCGCCATCCTTCCAACGTCCCATTCCTGATCGAGAGTTTCCGAAATCTGAGACAGTAAGGCGAATATTCTTCCATCCATGAGGTCCCTCAGATTCGTGAAGTTTTAGTTGTACCTTTCAAGGTTACATTGCCTGTCAAGAGCGGCCGGGGGAAGAGCGTTGCAGAGTGGGCGAAAGTAAGAGCGGGAGAGAAGGCGAAAGGGTCCTTTTTGCCTTTTTACCGTTTATCTTTTACTTTTGATTCCGTTGCCGCATTTCTACCTGGAGAATCAATCAATGAAATCACGAAGAGTTGTCTTTGCCGGTCTTTTTTTGTTTATTGCCGTCGCCGTCGGCTTTGCGCAGCAGACGGACCCGTCGTTGCTCACGCTCGAACGCATCTTTGAGAGCGGCGAGTTCGGTCCGCGAGGGATAGGCGGTTTTCGCTGGCTCAAATCAGGCGACGGGTATGCGCGGCTCGAACCCTCGCCGACGACGAAGGGGTCGATGGATCTTGTAAGTTACGATATCGCGACAAACAAGCGCGCCGTAATCATCGCGGCCGAGAAACTGATTCCGGCAGGCGAGACAAAGCCGCTCGCGATCAACGGGTATCAATGGTCCGGCGACGATTCGAAACTGCTTGTTTACACAAACTCAAAGAAGGTCTGGCGACTGAACACTCGCGGCGACTACTGGGTCCTCGACATGGCGTCGGGCAAGTTGTCGAAGATCGGGGGCGACGCCGCGCCCTCGACGCTGATGTTCGCCAAGTTCTCGCCCGACGGATCGATGGTGGGATACGTCCGCGAGAACGATCTTTACGTTCAGACGATCGCGACGGGCAGGATCACGCGTCTGACGACGAACGGATCGCCGACAATGGTCAACGGCACATCCGACTGGGTCAACGAAGAGGAGTTCTCACTGCGCGATTGCTGGCGCTGGAGTCCCGACGGCAAATCGATCGCGTTCTGGCAGTTCGACGCATCGGGAATCAAAGACTTCCTGCTCCTTGACAACACCGCCGATCTCTATCCGACACTGACAAAGATCCCTTATCCGAAGACGGGAACGACGAACGCGGCGGTTCGGGTCGGTGTTATCGGCGCTTCGGGCGGGAACATCACGTGGATGAAGACGCCGGGTGACCCGCGCAACAACTACATCCCGATGATGGACTGGTCCGACAATTCGAACGATATCATTCTGCAGCATCTGAACCGTCTTCAGAACGTCGATCAATTGATGGTCGCGAACGCAAAGACGGGCGAGGTCAGGACGATCCTCACCGAGAAGGACGACACGTGGGTCGAGATCCTGACGGATTCGATGACCTGGCTCGACGGCGGCAAAAGGTTCCTTTGGACGAGCGAGCGCGACGGTTGGCAGCATGTCTATTCTGTTTCACGCGACGGCAAGGACATCAAACTGATCACGCCGGGCAGCTTTGACGTCGTCAACATCCAGTCCGTCGATGAAAAGAACGGCTGGCTGTATTACCGTGCGTCGCCCGACAACGCGACGCAGCGGTATTTGTACCGCACGCGGCTCGATGGATCGGGCAAAGCCGAACGGATCACGCCCGAGAATCAGCCCGGAACACACAATTACAGCATTTCGACAAACAGCCGATGGGCGTTTCACAATTACTCGGCGTTCGGCATCCCGCCGAAGTTCGAGGTGGTCGATCTGGCGAACAAGAGCGTTTTGCGGGAGGTCGAGACGAATGCGGCGCTGCAGGCAAAACTCGATTCGCTGAAAAAGACGAAGAACGAGTTCTTCAAGGTTGACGTCGGCGGAGGACTGAAGCTAGACGGCTGGATGATCAAACCGCCGGATTTTGATCCGAGCAAGAAATATCCTGTCCTGGTTTATGTTTACGGCGAGCCCGCGGCGCAAACGGTGACCGACAACTGGGGCGGCAGCAATTATCTGTGGTTCTCGATGCTCGCGCAGCAGGGATACATCGTCGCGAGCTTCGACAATCGGGGAACGCCGGCGCCGCGCGGACG
This sequence comes from Acidobacteriota bacterium, assembly GCA_029557535.1. GTDB lineage: Bacteria > Acidobacteriota > Blastocatellia > Pyrinomonadales > Pyrinomonadaceae > JAFDVJ01. The sequence continues at coordinate 963 of JAKQII010000179.1, read as the reverse complement.
CGAGTGGCGCAAGAGCATTTACAGGAAGAACGGTGTGATCAACTCGGGCGATCAGGCGAACGCGGTCAAGGGAATGATCGCGACGATGCCGTTCGTCGATGCGTCGCGGATAGGGATCTGGGGCTGGAGCGGCGGCGGGTCATCGACGCTGAATGCGCTGTTTCGCTATCCCGAGCTTTACAAGATGGGAATGGCGGTGGCACCCGAGGCTGATTTCAGGTTCTACGACACGATCTATACCGAACGGTACATGGGATTACCCCAGGACAACGGGGCCGATTACGACGCGTGTTCGCCGCTCAAGCATGTTGCGGGACTGAGGGGCGACCTGTTGATCGTGCACGGAACCGGCGACGACAATGTGCATTATCAGGCGACCGAACATTTGATCGACGCATTGGTTGCCGCGAAAAAGCCGTTCCAGATGATGGCCTATCCGAACCGGACGCACGGCATCTCCGAAGGCGAAGACACGACGCTCCATCTGTTCTCGCTGCTGACGAAGTATTTGCACGAACACCTGTGAGCAGTGAGCCGTAAGCGGTGAGCGGTGAACAGTGAGCGGTGAGCAGTGAGCAGTGAGCCGTAAGCGGTGAACAGTGAGCGGTGAGCAGTGAGCGGTGAGCAGTGAGCAGTGAGCCGTAAGCGGTGAACAGTGAGCGGTGAGCAGTGAGCGGTGAGCGGTGAGCGGGCGAGGAGGAGAGTGGGGGAACGGGAGAGCGGGCGATGCTTCTCCCGTTCTCCGATTCGCTCTTTCGCCCCATCTCCCCTTCGCCCCTTCTCCCTTCTACCCATTCCCTGATCGCGGAGCGATCGGATGAATTTAGATACTGTCTTGATTATCAAGTGTAAGACGCCGCGTTCGGCGTGAAAGGGGTTCGGTGTTTGAGAACCCCGTAAGCGATGTGCAGGAGCTTTCTCATGGCCGCGCACACGATCTGCATCGGTCTCTTGCCGCGGGCG